>WTHE01000569.1 GCA_011523315.1 Candidatus Binatota bacterium | reverse complement strand
CCTCATTCTGTACGGCTAAACGGTAAGCTTCGTCCAGGGGAATGGACGGGCCTTGCTGAGGCTCCGCAGCAGCCTGTGGCACGAGGTCTGGCTCTGGGGCGGCGGGCTCCAGGGTGGGTGGTGGCGTGGCCGCAGGCTCTGGCGTGGCCGGTGGAGCGGGTGGCGCGACCGGCGAGCCGGACGAGACCGTCACGCCGGGCTGCGAGTCGGACGCGCTCACGGTGTGAAACGGCGGGGCAGCGGAGAGCGACGCCTCGGCAACGGCCGCCAGCCGGATGGGCAACACCACAGACGCGGTTTTCTCAACCCGCACAACGAGCCGGTGTGGCTTGGTCAGGGCACGGACCTGGCACGCGCCCTCGTCAACCAGGTCGAGTACCACCCGGGCGGTATCCGGACGGAACTGGGCGGCCCGAACGCGCTGGACCACCCCCCGCCGGATGTCCAGACTTGACAGGACACGCTCACCCAGTCGGGCCGGAGCAATGTCCACATAGCAACGGTATGGCCGCTGATGGCTCGGGTCGGCCTCGAGACTCGCCTGCCGAAAGCTTACCGGGGCGGACAGCACGATAGAGACCTGCCCGGCCGTGGCCGATACGGTCTCAACGACCGCGCTTTCAGCCGCCTGGAGACCCGCTTGTCGGTCCAGACACAGCGCACACATCAACAGGCACAGGAGACGGGGCAAAGCACGGGTTGGGCGGACGCTGTGGTCTGGCATGGGGTTCTTTTCCTGGCACTCTGGGAGATGGGAAGGAGAGGAGATCGGTAAGCCGGATTCTGTTCCCCGGTGTAACGCACCGGGACCATGGTCATTCCTCTTGGCAGCCCGTTGCCGTGCTGCTCCAGCGACCGAACCCGGAAGACAGAGTGGGGTGACTCCTGCCCGCCAGCGGGCTCCTTCCTATTTGGTCTTGCTCCGGGTGGGGTTTGCCCAGCGCCCCCAATCTCTCGGGAGCCTGGTGAGCTCTTACCTCACCTTTTCACCCTTGCTGAGAACGATCCCAGGATCGCTCCAGCGGTCTCTTTTCTGTGGCACTTTCCCTGCCTCGCGGCCGGCCGCTGTTAGCGGCCACCCTCCCCCAAGGAGTCCGGACTTTCCTCGGACCTGACGCGCAGGCCCGCGACCACGTGATCTCCTCTCACACTGACGGCCTTGGTCAGGCCTGGTGTTCCTCTCCGGCAGCCTGTGGCCAGTAGATAATCCGCGTACAGTGCGGACAGTAATAGATTTTTTCAGACTGCTGCAGCTGGCTGCTCTGGATCTGGTTACACAGCTGAGGCGGCAGCCGCATATGGCAACCCTGGCACGCCCCCTGCTGAATCTGCACCACGGCAAGCCCGCCGCATTTGGCGAAAATGCGCTCGTAGCGGCTCTGGAGTGTCGGGTCAAGAGCGCCGATCAGACCGGTGCGCTCCTCGCGTTGCCGACGCGATTCCGCTTCCAAACCCGTGATTTGGCTGTCCGTCCGCTCCACTTCCTGTCGGTGCTGGACCTGAAGTTCATTCAAGCGGGTCCGACTCTGGCTCAGGCCCTCGTTCTCCTGTTCCATCTGTTCAAGCAGTAGCAGCGTCCCCTCTTCCAGCTTGCCCTTTTCCTCCCGCATCAGCTCGATTTCTCGCTGAGCGGCGAGCATTTCGCGCTCATTGCGGATGCGGTTCAGGCGGACCCGCTTCTCCTTGATTTTGTCTTCTTCGAGCTTGAGTCGCCCTTCGCTCTCACGGTGCTGAGCCTCAAGTTCCTGCAGTTTCTGGGATTGGGCTTCCGCCTCCTGCTCTGTTTTTGCCATCTCCGAGCCGATAGCGGTCACGTGCTGGCGCAAGTCTTGCAGAAGCTGTTCTTTTCGAGACAGCCCTTGGTCAAGCTCCTGAAGCGCAGCCAGCACATCGATCTGTGTGGCCAACGAATACCCCCTTTCGCCTGTCTGCCGGTGTTGAGTGGGCCGAGACCGCAGAGTTCGGCGTATGGGCCCACCAGGACTCGAACCTGGGACCAGCCGGTTATGAGCCGGCCGCTCTGACCAACTGAGCTATGGGCCCCGGAATCACCCGAACTCTGTTTGCGCTCCTCCATATCATACGCCTGGGAGTCTGCCTACTACTCGTCCCCCTTGGTCCGGCCAGGCGTCTTTCTTACCCCAGCTGCTGCAGCTGGTGGAGACCGCGACGGACGGCCTCGTCATCGCCCCTGGACTCGGCTTCCCGAATCTGTTGCTGGAGCCGCTCGCGGGCAGATTTCCGCTGGGTGGTTTGCAGACGCCGCACACAATCGACAAACAGCTGTTCCCGCTGATCCATGTCCTGCTCGGACGGCCCATGGGCATCAGCCTGACTGACCCGATCAGCCAAGCCCTCGAGTTCCTGGGGCAGGGTGTCGAGCACACTCCCGACATCGATCTGATCGTGTTCCTGCCAGGCCGCCACAATACGGGTGGCCAGCGCTCCCCAGTGTTGGAACGCCGCAACAATGCCCTCGCTGGCGGCCCGCAGGGCGAGCCGGCGGTCAGTCAGCAGCAGATACAACAGCTCCGTCTCGGCCGCCGCCTGGGGCGAAGGGGCTGGCTGGCGACGCGGCTGGAGCTGGGGCGACGCGGCTGGGGACGGACGGGCGTCGGCTGCCGAGCGGCGGAGTTCTTCTTCGTTGACCCCGAAATGCTGGGCAACCCGGGTCAGCAGCGCGCCGCGCAGCAGCGCATCGCTCGGGTTCAGCTCGGACAGCGCGTCGCGGGCAGCCTGGGCGCGCTGAAAAGCCGAGGCCCCGGGGGGTAGAGCGTGACGACGCAGGTAGAAATCCTGGAGCGACGCGGCCCGCTCAATCAGGCTGTCCAGCCCAGCCTGCCCGTGCCCGCGAACAAAGGAGTCCGGGTCCTCGCCCTGGGGCAGGAAAATGCCTCGGCCGTTCACACCGGCCTCCAGGCACAGGGGGTAGGCTCGGGTTGCCGCCCGTCGGCCAGCCTCGTCGCCGTCGAAAAAGAAGTAGACCTCACGGCTGAAACGACGTACCTGCCTGAGCTGATCGACGGTCAAGGCCGTTCCCAGGACGGCAACCGTCTCGGCATGACCGTGCTGGACAAGCGCCAACAGGTCGATATAGCCCTCCACGAGCAGGGCGCGTTCACAGCTTTTGATGGCGGCCTTGGCCTGGGCCAAGCCGTAGACCAGCGCCCCTTTTTTATACACCGGCGAATCCGACGAATTGATGTATTTGGGCAGCGGGCGACGTGACGCCGACCGGACCTGTTCCGCCTGGGGTAGCAGCCGCCCGCCAAAGCCGACCGGCTGGCCGACCACATCGGTAATCGGAAACATCAGACGATGACGGAACTTGTCGTAGTAGCCGCCCCGCTCCGGCTGGCCGATGAGCCCGAGTCGCGCAGCCCGGCCGAGGTCAGCCCCTTGCCGGGTCAGAAAGCGGACCAAGCCATCGCGCCCGGGCGGAGCAAAGCCCAGCCGGAACTGGTTGGCGATGTCAGGCTCAAGCCCGCGTTGGGCCAGATAGTGGCGCGCCTCACCCCCGTCCGGACCGGCCAGACAGCGCTGGAAATAGACGCTGGCCAGCTCGTTGAGACGGTACAGACGGGCGCGTTCCTGAGCCTGGGGGTCACGGTTCTGGGGCAGGGTCACACCGGCCTGTTTGGCCAGACGACGCACGGCTTCGGGAAACGTGAGGCCCTCGATCCTGGAGACAAAGGTGAACACATTGCCGCTGACGTTACAGCCAAAGCAGTGAAAAAATCCACGTTCTTCGTGTACGCTGAAGGAGGGGGTCTTCTCGGCGTGGAACGGACACAAGCCCATATGGTTGCGACCCGATTTGCTCAGGGCGACATAGCCCGAGATCACGTCAACAATGCTGATCCGGGCGCGGATCTCGGCCAAACTGGCCTCGGGAATCCGGTCTGCCATATCGGCGGCCTCTCAGTCAGGGTGGAGTATGACAGCTGTCCCGCGTAAAGCAAAACACCCACCCGGACTCGGGTGGGTGTGGAGAGACGCGACACGGACGGGGCGGCGCGGTGAGGCTTAGTAGAACGAACGGCTGGCCCGACGCAAAGCGCGTTTTCTGGCGGCCACGGCTTTGCGTTTGCGGCGCACGCTCGGTTTTTCATAGTGTTCGCGTTTTTTGAGTTCCTGGAGAATACCAGCCTTCTCGCACTGCTTCTTAAAGCGGCGGATAGCGCTTTCGATGGGTTCGTTTTCTTTGACTCGAACACCTGCCATGGGGTCATCACCTCCTCCCGGCGGGCAATCAGGATAAACGCTCGCCCGAGAAAGTCAAGCGTTAGCCTGCATAGTGGACAAGCCGAGCCGGATAGCACACAATGAGTCATGGCCGAGGCCGCTCCTCCCCAACCCAGTCTGAGCCGCCGGCTCTTCAGCCTGCTGCAAACCCGTCAGCAGGGCGCCAACATCGTGCTGGCGTGTGTGGTCGGGCTGCTGGTCGGCGTGGTGGCCATCGGCTTTCACGAGCTGCTCCACCTCGTCCAGCGCATCGCCCTCGGCTCGACCTCGCCGCTGGCCATCCTGCCGACCCTACCGTGGTATTGGAAGCTGTGTCTGCCGGCAATCGGCGGCCTGCTCGTCACCCCGATTGTCACCCGCTGGGCGGTTGAGGCCAAGGGGCACGGCGTGCCGGAGGTCATGGAGGCCGTGGCTCTGCGGGGCGGCATCATCCGCGCCCGGGTGGCGCTGGCCAAGGCCGTGGCGTCGGCGGTGACGATCGGCACGGGCGGCTCGACCGGACGCGAGGGTCCGGTCATCCAGATCGGCTCGGCCCTGGGGTCGAGCTGCGGACAGCTGCTGCGGCTGTCGCCGGACCAGGTGCGGACACTGGTCGGCTGTGGGGCGGCGGGCGGCATTGCGGCGACCTTCAACGCCCCGATCGCCGGGGCCTTCTTTGCCCTTGAGGTCATTCTGGGTAATTTTGCTGTACCCGCCTTTGCACCCATCGTACTCTCGTCGGTGCTGGCGACTGCGGTTTCACGCGCCTATATGGGCAATGTCCCGGCCTTTCAGATTCCCCAGTATTCCCTGCTGCACTATGGCGAGGTGCCGCTGTACGCCCTGCTGGGTATTCTGATGGGACTGGTGGCCGTGATCTTCATCCGCGTCCTGTATAAGAGCGAGGATCTGTTTGAGAACAGCCCGATTCCACCCGCCCTGCGGACAACGGTTGGCGGCCTGCTGGTTGGCGGCCTGCTGCTGTACTGGCCCGAGGTGTATGGGACGGGCTTTGAGGCCATGTATCGCCTGCTGCACGAAGCGACCGATTGGCAGGTGTTGGCCCTGCTGTTCGGCATCAAGCTCATTGCCACCTGCACCACCCTGGGCTCGGGTGCGTCGGGTGGCATCTTCTCCCCGTCCCTGTTTCTGGGCGTGGTGGCCGGGGGCCTGTTCGGGCAGGTCGTTCACGCGGTGTTGCCCGGCCTGACGGCCGAACCCGAGGCGTATGCCATGGTCGGCATGGGGGCGGTCGTGGCCGGCACGACCCACGCCCCGGTCACCGCGATTCTCATGCTGTTTGAGCTGACCGGAGACTATCATATTATTCTGCCGGTGATGGTGGCGTGTACCCTGAGTACCGTCACTGCCCGTTATCTGTACAGCCACTCCATCTATACGCTGAAACTCGCGCGCAAGGGCATCTCCCTGCTGCGGGGACGGGAAGAGACGGTCATGCAGTCCTTCCGGGTGGCGGATGTCATGCGTAGCCCGGCCCCGACCCTGCCCCAAGAAGCCCCGTTTCAGGAACTGGTCGATTCCTTTCTGGACTCCCAAGAGCCGCACTACTATCTGGTTGATCACGAGGCACGGCTGAGCGGGGTGATTCATCTCCACGATATCAAGGGCTTTCTGAGCGAGGGAGGGCTCGACGGACTGATCATTGCCCGCGATGTGGCCCACCCCGTCTCGGCCATGACCCATCCCGGCGAAACGCTGGCCGAGTGCCTGGAGAAGTTCAGCGGCAACGCTACCGAACGTCTGCCGGTTGTTGACTCGGCCTCGGCACGCAAGATCGTCGGCGTTGTTGCCCAGCAAGACGTGATTGACCTGTATAACCGCGAGGTCTTGCGCAAAGAGTTTCTGGGCACCGTGCCCATTGATTCAACCCAGCGCCGTGGTGCGCTCACTCTCCCGCCCCAGTACACCGTTGTGCCGCTCCGTCTGCCCCCGGCATTCAGCGGCAGAACGCTCAAAGACCTCGACCTGCGCGCCCAGTACGACGTGACCGTCCTGGCCGTGCGGACACCCGCAAACTCAGGCTCGCGCGACTATCTGCCCCAGCCCGACCAGCCCCTGCAAGCCACCGACACCCTGATCCTGGCCGGCCACCAGCAGGCGCTGGAGACTTTCCAACGGCGCTTCTCCACAAGCGGGGAGATGGACAAGGAATAGGTCGCCTCATGCCTCGGCCGACGGGGAGTTGCTCTGCGCAGCCTCGCTGCGCTCGATGGACTCCCAGAACAGCCGGTGCCAGTTCGTTATCGTGCGGAACTGCTGCACATAGGCTTCCAGACCGAGCAGGGCGCGCACCAGAAACAGGCGGTGACCGGGCGCGTTGAAGATGCGGTGCTCCAGGCTCAAAGCCGTGACCGCCATACTCTTCTCGGCCGAATGATAGTCGTGGGGGTCATAGACCCGGTCTTCCAGCACCGGCTCGAAGATCAGATACATGATCTGGACCAGCGGGGCCGGATCAACGCCGGCGTCCAGGAAGCCGAGAGCGACAAAACACTCCGCCATGGTCTGCTCGTCGCGCTCGACAATAGCCCGCGCCAAGGTGAGATAGGACCGCCGAACGGCCGGGGGAAAGATCCGCACGCTGCCAAAATCGAGCATGCTGATCTTGGGGTGATAGGTCACCAGATAATTCCCCGGCTGGGGATCGGTATGCAGGACGCCGAAGTCAAAAATCTGGCGCCAGGTGATCTGAAAGTATTTGATCGCCACCCAGTCCTTGAGGTCCTTGTCTACGCCCGGGGCCAGAATGTCCTGAAA
>WTHE01000139.1 GCA_011523315.1 Candidatus Binatota bacterium | reverse complement strand
AGAAGCGTGTGGCTGGAAGGCCACGTTCTTCCGCAAGGTTGCCGAGGCAGCCCAGAATTGGGACGGCTCTGACCCCATCCGCAGCATGCGCCGTTAGGGCCTGAGCACGAGTGGCGATCCAGATTACCGGGCCATCTTTTTGGGACTCGGCTGCGCATGGCCGCGCATCGGGTGCGGCTGGTAGGGTTCTTCCAGGGCGGCCACCTGCTCCGGGGTTAGCCGAATATCCACGCTGGTAAAAATCTCCGTGAGATGTCGTGCCTTGGTCGCCCCGATGATGGGCGCCGTCACCCCCGGTGCCTGGAGAATCCAGGCGCAGGCAACCTGGGTGGCGGTCACACCGTGTTCTCGGGCGACCTGCTGGGCGGCCAGGGCGACCTGATAGTCGTTGTCGTGGAAGTACAGATTTTTTGCCACCTTGTCCGTTTGGGCGCGCCTGGTATCTCCGCTGTCCGGGTTGCGCGCCCGCTCGCCTTCGAGCAGTCCGCGCGCCAGCGGGCTCCACGGAATCAGGGCCACGCCCTGGTCGATGCACAGCGGATTCATCTCACGCTCTTCCTCGCGGTAGATGAGATTATAGTGGTTCTGCATGGCCACAAAGCGCTGCCAGCCGTGCTCCCTGGCCGTGTACAAGGCCTTGGAAAACTGCCAGGCGGCCATGCTGCTGGCCCCCAGATAGCGGACCTTGCCCGACCGGACCAGGAAATCGAGCGCGTCCAGCGTTTCCTCAATTGGCGTGGCGTAGTCCCAGCGGTGGATCTGGTACAGGTCGATATAGTCCATCTTGAGCCGACGCAGAGAGTTCTCGCAGGCTTCGATGATGTGCTTGCGGCTCAGCCCGCGCCGGTTCGGCCCCGGCCCCATCGGACCGTTGACCTTGGTGGCCAGGACAATATCGTCACGCGCAGCCATCTCACCCAGCCAACGCCCGGTGATTTCCTCGCTGGCCCCGATGGAGTAGACATCGGCCGTATCAAAAAAGTTGACACCCGCCTCAAGGGCGAGCGCAAAATGCTCACGGGCTTCGTCCGCGCCCAGCGTCCACTCCCGCCATTTGCCGTCGCCGTAGCTCATGCAGCCGAAGCAGATGCGTGAGACGGTCAGGCCGGTCTTGCCCAGTCGTGTGTATTCCATACCCTCTCCAGTGCCGTGGGATCAGAGCCGTGGCGTCACATTTGCCCACATCGCATAGTGTGTCAAGCAAAAACAGACTGTGGTTCATTCGAGCCAATGCGGACAGGCTTGCAAGAGCCGGACAGGCTGTTAGAAGGATGGACAGTGGAGCCGAGGGTGAAAGAAAGTCACATGGTCATAGGAACCGACAGTATTCAGAAAGTGGTCGCGCAAATCGTTCAAGAATTCCACCCTGAACGTGTGATTCTATTCGGTTCCTACGCGTCTGGAACACCGACTCCCGAGTCCGATATAGACCTGCTCGTCGTGATGCCCTGCGAGGGAAAAGCAACGCGGAAGGCCATAGAGATACTCCATAGCATCGCCCCCAAGCTCCCCATTGATCTCCTTGTCCGTACTCCAGAACGGCTTGAGCAACGCTTGACATGGAACGATTTTTTTCTCCAAGAGATCATGGAGAAAGGGCAGCTCCTGTATGAAGCCCCTCACCCGAAAAATATCTCAAGGCTCGGCTTCAAGAAGCAGATACCGCTTTCGGCCGCACCCATAATCTGTCCGCCCTCTTGGACATGCTCCTGCCGCTCGAGCCGCTCTGGGAAACGCTCCGCCCCCACCTTCAGGCGTTGACGGCATTTGGAGTAGACTTCCGCTATCCCGGAGAGTCAGCAGACAAAGAAGAGGCACGTGAAGCCCTGAAATACTGCGCTGCCGTGCGGAAACAGGTTCGCTCCAGCTTGGGAGCCAAACCATGAACTCTTTGCGTGTTCTGTTCTGATAGGGCAAACTTCGGTATCAAGACAGCTGAAACAAGGAGGGAGTATGCCACACACGCTGCTGAAAAACGCGCGGCTGATCGACGGCATCGCCGACCACGCGCAAGCGGGAGTCTCAATCCTCATCAACGGCGCGCGCATCAGCCAGGTCGCTAGCGGTGAGATTGCAGCCCCGCCCGACACCCGGGTCATTGACCTGGGCGGCAAAACCGTGCTGCCCGGCCTGATCGACACCCACGTCCACACGACTTTTATGGACAAGGAGAGCCTGCCGCTGTTTCTGGCCGCCGGTGTGACGACCGCGCGTGACGTGGGCGGCAAACTCGAAAAGGTCAAACAGCTCAAAGACGAGCTGAACAGCGGCCACCTGCTCGGCCCCCGGTTGTTCATCTGCGGCCCGCTGCTCGACGGCGCGGATTCCAGCTTCGATCCCAACGGCCCGTTTGCCGAGCTGCTGGACAGCATCCCCTCAGTCGAGGAGGTGCCGACCAAAATCGGCAGTCTGCTGGCGGCCGGCGTGGACGGTGTCAAGCTGTATTTCACCCTGCCGCCGGACACCGCCAAGGCGGTGATTGACTTTGTGGATAAGCGCGTTCCGGTCACCGGCCACCTGGGCTATACCCATTCGCTAGACGTGATTCGGGCCGGCATCGACGGACTCGAACACGTCTGGATCTCGCCCTATAACGACTTCTGCGCCGCAGACATGCGCTTCGGCCCCGGCCTGTCGGTCCATTCCATGATGGACCGCCGCTTCGCCCCGCTGACCTTCAAGGGCTGGGAAGACGCCGACCTGCACGGCGATCAGGCCAAGACCTGGTTTGACGCCATGGTCGATCATCAGGTGAATATGGGCACCACCCTGGACCTGTTGTGGCTGGCCAAAATGGGGGTCGAAGCCGCCCTCCGGGACACCGACCGGCGCTATATCGCTCCCATGGCGCTGGCCCGCCAGCGGAGCCTGGCCGAGCACCTCGGCGAGCGTCCCGACTGGGACATGTTCCCCGGCTTTGAGCCCAGCCTGGGCGCCAGGGCGCTGGAAAAACACCAGGAGGTGACCCGGATTCTTCACGAGGCCGGCGGCATTGTGGTCGGCGGGACCGACTGCGGCGGGATTGCCTATCCACCGGCCGGGTTTGGCCTGCTGCGGGAAATCGAGCTCTTGGCCGAAGCCATCGGCGCCATGGCCGCACTCAAGGCGGTCACGTCTGTGGCGGCCCGCTACCTGCGTCAACAGGACCATCTCGGCAGCGTGGCACCGGGCCGCTACGCCGACCTGCTCATCGTCGACGGCGACCCGCTCGCCGACCCGCGCCAACTGCGGCGGCTGACCGACGTGTATCGTGGCGGCGTGGCCTACGACCCGCCCACGCTGCTGGCCCAGGTTCCGCACTCGGACGCCGTGAGTCACTAACAGCCAGATCCCAAACAGGAGGAACACACCATGACACACATCCAGATCATATCGGCCGACTCGCACATGATGGAACCGGCCGATCTGTGGCAGCAACGCCTGGATAAAAAATACCGCGACCAGGCCCCCAAGGTCATCAAACACCCCAGAAAACCGACCCATATCTTTGTCGCGCCCGACATCCAGCCCTTTCCGGTTGCGGGCGGCTTTGGCGCCGGCCGCAGCGGCCAGGAACTCAAAGACCATTTGAACCGGGGCTATGAGGCGGCCCGGCCCAGCGGCTGGGATCCGGTCGAGCGTCTCAAGGACCAGGACATTGACGGCGTGCAGGCCGAGGTCTTGTACACCACCCTGGGCATGCCGCTGTTCGGCCTGCAAGACGCCGACCTGCAACGCGCCTGCTTCGGGGTCTATAACGACTGGGTTGCCGAGTTCTGCTCGCATAGCCCGCAACGCCTGCACGCCATCGCCCTGATCTCGCTCGAAGACATCCAGGCCGGGGTCAAGGAGCTGGAGCGGAGCGCCAAGCTCGGCCTCAAGGGCGCGATGATCTGGGGCTCGCCGCCACCCGACCGGCCGTACAGCGACACAGTCTACGATCCTTTCTGGCAGGCTGCCTCAGAACTCCACATGCCCCTGTCGCTGCACGTCATCACCGGCAAAAAGCGGCAGGGCAAGGAAACCCTGGGACCCGAGATTGCCTCGCAGTACATGAACATCATCCACGAGGTCCAGCGCTCGCTGACCAGCCTGATATTCGGCGGGGTGTTGGAGCGCTTCCCCGAGTTGCCGATTGTGTCGGCCGAAAACGACTCGGGCTGGTTCCCGCACTATATGTACCGCCTGGACCACGCCTTTGAGAAGTTCAACGCCATGCTCAAGGAACCCCTGCCGCAAAAGCCCAGCGCGTATGTCAAGCGCCAGATGTGGGCCACCTTCCAGGACGATCCGGTCGGTCCCAAAACCTACGACATCTTTGGCGAGAATAACTATATGTGGGCCTCGGACTTCCCCCACACCGACTCCACCTGGCCCGATTCGCTCAAAATCATTGAGCGCGACTTTTCCAAGGTGCCGGCGGACGTCACCAAAAAGATCATCTGTGACAACGCGGCCAAACTGTATCGGATTGAGCTGACCTAGCCTGTTTCTCGCGGTTCCCACATCCGGGTGGGAACCGTCTCTTTTTCCCAAACAGGACGTTCATGGGTGTGCTGACTGGAAGAAGAAACGGTACTCATGAAGAAGGAGGGAGAGAGAATGGAGACCACAACGAAGCACCAGCCCTGGACAACACAGTATGCTGAGTTGGGAACAGGTTCGGCTCCGATCGACCCCTATATTTCGCCAGCATATTTTGAGTTGGAACGGGAGCGAATATTCCGGCGGGCGTGGCTCAACGTCGGCAGACTGGAAGACATTCCGCAGCCGGGAGACTACTTTGTGCAGGACCTTGCCGTGGGCAAGACCTCAATTCTTGTCGTTCGCGGACAGGACGGAACGGTGCGCGCTTTCCACAATGTGTGCAAACATCGTGGGAATAAGATTGTTTGGGATGAGCGGGGTTCATGTCAGAGATTGACGTGTAAATTCCACGGTTGGACCTACGCTCCAGACGGACGGTTGATCGGCGTGCCGGAGGAGGAGATGTTCTTTGATTTCAAGAAAAGCGAGCATGGGCTGACTCCGGTTACCACAGACATCTGTGGGGGGTTTATCTTCGTCCATCTCGATCCCCACCCGCGGGAAACCTTGCCGCAGTATTTGGGCGAGGCGGTGACAGTCTTGACAGAATTTCCCTTCGCCGAACTGCCAGTCTGCTACTCCTATAAGGCAGAGCTGAAATGTAACTGGAGAGCGGCGCGAGACTCTCAGCTGGAAGCCTATCACGCCAAGAGCCTGCACGCGCGCACGGTCCCAGATTTCTTCGCCAATGCCGACAACCCTTCTCTTCACACCCTCGATATCAAACTCTATCGACATCACGGCATGCTCTCCGGCTACGGGAATCAGCACCAGACACCGACTCCGGTGGAAGCCCTGGCCGCCCGATTCGGGGCGATGCTCAGCGCCGAAGCAACCGGCTCCTTTCTCGAACGACTGCCACCGGCTGTCCTCAACCCGACCAGAAATCCGAATTGGTCTTTCGATCTGTATTACATCTTCCCCAATTTTCACTTCCTGCTGTTTGGTGGCTTCTGCCTCACCCATCATATGTGGCCGCTCACGGTTGATCGGTCGGTGTGGGAAGCCCGGCTGTATTTACCCCAGGCGGAAAATGCCGCCCAGTGGTTCAGCCGGGAATACACCAGATGCGTCACCCGCGACGTGTGGCTGGAAGACGGCAGCACGCTTGAGAACGTGCAAAGGGGGCTCGTTTCCGGTGCGCTCAGCCAGACTCCGCTGCAGGATCAAGAGTTGTTGATCAGACACGCCAATAAGCTTGCGGAGGACTTTATAGAAGATGGTGAAAGATAGGAGGATGCTATGCCTCAGGGTGTGTTGCCGGCTCAGTTTGCAGACCTCGAGCCGTTCGTCGCCGACTGGTCGCTGGCCGAAGAAAGGGCGCGCAACCACAAGCGCCTGTCGAGCAGCATGGAAGAGCTGCGGACATTTTATGACGCGATCTTTCCCCGGATGGAGACCATCCTCGCGTATCTGCAGCAGTTTCCCTCCGACATGATGCCCGAGGAAGTGAGACGCCTCTTTTTTCTGACACTCTCCTTGGCCGAGATCGCACCGGCCGTGGAATTGTTTGGGCAGCCGGGAGTGATTGACGGCTTTGCGTCCACCCGGTTCGTGCCCGGACACGAACCCAGGTTCTTCCCCACAGCAGACAGGAAAAAACACCGTGGCGCTGGGTAAGGAGAGAAAGGAGTCATCTCTTTCCCCGTGAGCCTCGGTTGCCTCTGCCCAAGCCATGCCGGGGACTAGGGAATCAAGACAACTTTCCCCACTGCACGCCGGGCGGCCAGATACCGATGGGCATCGGCCGCCCGAGCGAGCGGAAACGTCCGGTCGAGGACCGGCCTGAGGGTGCCGGCCTGGACCAGGGCCAGCAACTCCTGCATCGGCTGGCGGTGGAGGGCGGCGTGCCACGGCGGCAGGCCCAGATGCAGACCGCTGACCGTCAGATTACGGCTCAGAATCTGGGCGGTATCGAGCAGAGGCAGGGAGCCGCTGGCCCGGCCATACACGACCAGCCGGCCCAGCGGCACCAGGCAGTCCAAACTGCGTGTCAACACGTCGCCGCCGATACATTCCAGCACCACATCAACCCCGCGTCGGTCGGTCATGCGCAGCACCTCGGACACGAAGTCGTGCTCGGTGTAGTTGATGACTTCCTCGACGCCCAGCTGACGTAAGCGCCGCAGCTTTTGCTCGCTCGAAGCCGTGGCAAATACACGGGCGCCCCACAGCTTGGCCAGTTGGACGGCGATCGTGCCGACCCCGCTGGCCGCAGCCTGGACCAGGACGAAATCGTGGGGCTGAACACGCGCGCTGGTCTTCAGAATGTGATAGGCGGTCGCAAAGACGACCGGCATACCAGCCGCAGTCTCGACACTCAGGGAATCGGGTACAGAGTAGACCGCGTCTGGCGCTGCGGTGACATACTCGGCATAGCCACCATCATTGACCCAGGCCATGACCCGCTCGCCGACCCGCAGCGTACTGACCTCA
>WTHE01000102.1:5684-7036 GCA_011523315.1 Candidatus Binatota bacterium | reverse complement strand
ACACCCGACACGACAGCTGACGGATGGCCGACGTACTCGACTCGATGCCGGCCATCGCGCCCTGGAGAAACTCGACAAACTCCTGCTTGTTATCGAAGCGGTAGGGCACGTGGTCAATGACCTCAAGGTCGTCGGACAGCAGATTGACCCCGGCTTGGAGATCGTTTCTGTCGAAGGCGGCGAAAAATTCGTTGGCCAGGGCCTCAATTTCTGCGCTCATAAGCGGTTCTCCTTAGAAAAGTGAAACGTGTAGAGAAGAGCTGACGTCACGTTTCGCTTTTAGTGGCTGGGCAGTGGCGAGAAGTGGCAGCTGACGATCTTCCACTGACTGCCCTCTCTGGCAAACACCAGGGTGGTGCGGCCGTGCCCACTCATGGGTTTGCCGTTTTTGCCCAGGCCCGAGAAGGTGTCGTACATGTTGGCTACTGCCCCGTTGTCATTGAACACCCGGCACGACAGCTGACGACAGCCAAAGGTGCCGGTCTCAATGCCGGCCATGGCGCCGTGCAGGAACTCGACAAACTCCTGCTTGGTGTCGAACCGATAGGGCACGTGGTCAATGACCTCAAGGTCGTCGGACAGCATGTTCGCCGTTGCAGCCAGGTCGTTGCGGGTGAAGGTGTCAAAGAACTCTCTGGTCAGGGCTTCGATCTCTTGGGCACTCATACGCGGTCCTCCTTTGAAGAATCAGGAATAGGGTCAATCTCAGCCTGCCTTTTACTAAAGGTCGGGGGGCGTGTGCAAGTGGACGCAGGCCGCCGGTACACAGTTCGGCTTGCTGGACAAATGCCCGCGCGTGGTTTACACCAGGACGCCATGGAGCCCCACAGCCGATTCATTGAGGTGGATGGCGTCAAACTCCACGTCGCCGACTGGGGCGGCGGCGGGCCGGCTGTCCTGCTGGTACACGCCAACGGGTTTCTGGGTCGGGTCTACCGGGAGCTGATCCGGCATCTGGAAGACGCCTACCACGTCTACACCCTCGACCTGCGCGGCCAGGGCGACAGCGACAAGCCGGCCTTGGCGGACGACCACTGGCAGGCTATGGCCCGCGACCTGGCGGCGGTGATTGCCGCCCTGCGGCTCCAGGATTTTTACGGGGTGGGTCATTCCGGCGGGGCGGCCCTGCTGGCCGGCTATGCGGCGACCCATGCCGGCCGGGTGAAGGGTCTGGCCCTGCTTGAGCCGGTGACCTTTCCGCACGAGCCGGCCTTTGTGGAGCGGATGGCCAACCGGTCTCTGGTCGAACAGACCCTGCGGCGGCGTGAGGTGTGGGACTCGCGTCAGCAGTTGTTCGACGCCTACCGGACAAAAGCCGCCTTTGCCGGCTGGCAGGAAGCGGTCTTATGGGA
>WTHE01000102.1:0-5584 GCA_011523315.1 Candidatus Binatota bacterium | reverse complement strand
GGCACCAGCCATTTCCTGCCCATGGAAAAGCCGGCCGAGGTCGCCCGGATCATCCGCGCGCACTTTGACCACATCGAGTAAGGAGGATGTGTATGGCAGACATGAACCGCCAGTGGCTGTTGGCCTCGCGCCCCCAGGGCATGGTCACAGAGTCGAATTTTCAGTACCACGAGGCGCCCGTGCCAGAACTCGAAGACGGCCAGTTTCTGGTCCGCAACTGCTATATCGCCTTTGAACCGGCCATGCGGGGCTGGATGGACGACCGGCCGAGTTATATTCCGCCAATCCAGCTCGGCGAGGTCATGCGGGCCGTGACCACCGGACAGGTGGTCGCCTCCAAACACCCCGACTATCAGCCCGGAGACTGCGTGCAGGGCGGGTTCGGCTGGCAGGAGTACGCCGTCACCACCGGTAAAGGCGGCCTGATGCCGGCCTCGAAGATTCCGGCCGGCGCCTCGCTCACCGCGCCCCTCGGCGTGCTGGGCATCACCGGCCTGACCGCCTATTTCGGGCTGCTCGATCTGGGCCAGCCCAAGGGCGGCGAGACGTGTGTCGTGTCCGGGGCGGCCGGCGCCACCGGTTCCATTGCCGGCCAGATCGCCAGAATCAAGGGCTGCCGGGTGATCGGCATCGCCGGCGGACCGGACAAGTGCGCCTGGCTGACCGATGCGGCCCGTTTTGACGCGGCGATTGATTACAAGTCCGAAGATGTCGCCGCCCGGCTGCGCGAGCTGTGCCCGGACGGCATTCACATCTTTTTCGACAATGTCGGCGGCGAGATTCTGGACGCGGTGCTGGCCCAGATTGCGATGAAGGCGCGCATCGTGCTGTGCGGCGGCATCTCCCGCTACAACGACGAAGAACTCCAGCCCGGCCCCAAGAACTATTTCAACCTGATTCTTCAGCGGGCGCGCATGGAGGGCTTCATTCTGGTCGATTACTACCGGCGTTTTGCCGAGGGCGTGCAGGAACTGAGCGGCTGGCTGGACAGCGGACAGCTCATCCATCAGGAGGACATTCAGGACGGCTTTGCCAATGCGCCGCGCACCTTCCTGCGTCTGTTTGAGGGCAAGAATCTGGGCAAGCAGCTGCTGAAAATTGCCGATGTCCGGTAGGGGCGACCGGCCGGTCGCCCCTACTCAGCCGGCCGCCCGCAACCCAAGGGACGGGCCGCCGGTCAGTCTGGTGAGCAACTGCGCAAAGACCGCATCGGCCCGGCCGTGGACCTCCTCTGCGGTCAGGGGCTGAATGGGATGCTCAACCAGAATGACCTCAAAATCGGGCAGCCCCAGGGCCTTGGCCTGGGCGCGCGCCGCATTGCTGAACTCGGTGGTGGCAAAGACCGCCGCCGGAATGCCGGCTTTCTCAAAAAAGATTCCGTCGTGCACACTGCACGTTGTACACGACCCTCAATCGGCCAGGGCTTCGATGATCAGATGGCACTTCTGGGCCAGCTCCTGGCGCGTCTCCGTCGGCGCGGGACGGGCAAAGGTCGGCTTCATGCGCCGGATGATCTCAGCCGGCTGGAACTGCGCCTCAAGCCGCTCGGCGAGCCGGTCGAGAAAGAAATTGCCCTTGGCTTTGCTGATATCGAGCAAGCCAATCGTCTTGCCGCGCAGGTCCGGGACGCGAGCGGCAAGCGAGGCGCTGGCCTGCACCGGGGCTGCGGTCGGGTTGTAGAGTTTAGCCATGCGTGATTCCTCCTGTGGGTCGATCAGTTATCGTCAATCGGGACGGTGACAAGCTGGCTGCTGCCCGCGCCACCTCCCCAGCCACACATATGGACCGAAAAGCGCCCGGCCGTCCCCCCGGCAACGGCGAGAATGATATTGTCCGGGCTGGCGACTTTTGGAATGAGGCTGGCCGTGTTGGTGGCGTCGAGCCAGCCGGGCAGACGCTCCGGGTTGAGGCCCTCGCTGCCGTCCGGGCCGGGCAGCAGCTCGTGCAGCGGTCGCCGGACATTCTCGTACAGAAAGCGTTTGACCGCCCGTTTGTCCAGGCCGTCGGCGGCGATGGTTTCGGCGTGTTCGGGACCGATGACGACCAGATAATTGGCCGACAAATACGTCTTGTCGCTCCAGCCGACGCTCATGCTGGCTCCAATCGTGCTCAGGATACCCCGGGCGGTCCGGCTGCCGTGGTTGCTGATGCACTGGGGCGCGTCGCAGCAGTACACGCTGATTGTGCTCTGCTGCCGTTCATAGCCGTGCTCGACGTGCAGCGGCTCCCACGGGCTGACCTCCTCATACTCGCCAATGCAATAGGTGTATTTGCCGGGGTGGCCCATGGCCGATTTGTCGATTTCTCCGGGCTGGGCGCCGCCGATATTGACCATGATGAGCCGCAGCGCCCGGCCGATTGTGGCGTTCGCCCGCCAGCCCGAGCCGAACACGCCGGTGGCGCAGTTGATATCGAGCTGGTGGCGAATCGGGCCGTTGACAATAAACAGGGGCGTGGCGGTATGCGTCGTGCCCTGCACCCCGTGCAGGTTCGCCCGTTCATCACACATGGCCTGCACCCCGGCGATCACCACCGGCAGATAGGCCGGTTTGCAGCCCGCCATGACGGCGTTGACGGCGACCTTCTCGACCGTGGCGTCGGCGTAGTTGGGCGGCACCGCAGCAATCACCTCATCGGCGGGCCGTCGGGTGGCGGCCAGCATGGCCTGCACCCGCGGTTCGGTCGGCGGGACCACCGGCAGGCCGTCGGTCACGCCCTGCTCAAAGTAAAACTCGATCAGATCGGCCTGATCCTCAAGCTCGTATGTGTCTTGTGTCATGGACATGCCTCGTGCCGTCGTGTTGACAAGGCCCACTGTGTTTCACAGGCAGCTATCGCCCGATTGCATGAATGCCGGGAGCGAGACTCGAACTCGCACGCTGTCTCCAGCGGTGGATTTTGAATCCACTGCGTCTGCCAATTCCGCCATCCCGGCACGTGAGGAAGTCGTGTTCTAGCGGACGGAGATTCTAGTTGTCAAGGCGACCCCCTGGCAAGCCCAGTGGGATCAAATTGGGCGATAGCGTTTTTTTACTTGCTATCTATCCGCATCCCTCAAGCGTCCTCAACGCGGTTGAGAATACGTTCTGCGATCTGGGCAACGTAACGGACTTCGCGACCAAGGTAGATGTAGGTAACCGTGAGACTGATTGCGAAGACGACCGTTTGACTGAAAATCAACACGCCCAGCAAAAAATGATCTGACATCTTTCTTCCTCCGTCCGCATAGCGTTTCATACCCCGCTTAATGCGTGTCCAATAATCTGCTTCAGGCAGTCAGCTTCATTCAGGAAATACACGCCGTCTCTTTTCCAGTCGTTTGCACGACGGATGCCGTCGTCAATCTTGTGGGCCGGTGTGACGGACAAGATGTAGGCATGGAGGTACAGGTCAGGGTCGGTTCTGCGAATCCGTTCTTCAACGTCCTTGATGCCGTGGTGCAACTCGACCTTTCTGCGTTCTTTGGCCCCGAACCGGCTCAGCCCTTTAGGATCAAGGAAGAGGACATGCTGACTGTCTGCGTCGTTCAGCCAGACGATGAAGTCGGGGTAATAGCCAAAGTCGTCGAAAAACGACACGCCTCGGCCGCGCGTGAGGTTACGGATCAGGTACAGTTCTCTGCCGCCTAAACACGGATCGCTGCTTTCGGCCAACTCCTTCAGTCTCTCGACCACCGTCTTTTCGTTCTCGTCCAGGGCGACTGGCCGGACGGTGACTTGGCAATCCGCCCCGACATACAGAAGCGGCTGGTAGGCGTGAGTGTCTGCCATGATGACGCCAAGCCTCAAATTCTGAAAATAACCTGCCCGGACATTCGTTGCCAGTTTGTTAATGTCGTCGATGAGCTGGCCTTGCGTTACGTCTACCGACAGCTCGTAAGCCCTGACATTGTTAGGATCGTCCTCGTCCAGTGTGACCACCTCGATATTGTCTTGCTCCCACCGACGGCGCTCTTTGCGCCAGAATTGGTCTGCATATTCGGTGATGAGATTGACGGCAACGTCCTCCAGTTCCTTCACGCTCCGAAAGTCGGTCATACCCAGCCGTTCGGGTGGCATATACAGGGCATACCAGTCTGTATCCCGCAAAAGATGTTCGACCGTCTCCTGGCTGATGACCAGATTGTGCCAGCCGTTCTGCTGTTTTCGCCTCAGCAGTTTGTCGTACATACGGGCTTGGTTGAAAAAGCTGGTATGGCGCGGCTCAAGTTTGACAGACGCTTTTTGCGTAGAGGAAACGGAAGACACTTCGCCGGACGCTACGGATTGCAGTTGCGAGTACAGATCGAGCGTTATGAGGGGAGGAGCATCCATATCGCCGGGGTTTGGAAGAGTCACGCGCGCCTCGGAGCGCTCATATTTCTGTTCGTCTTTGAGGCGGATCAGTTTCAGGTTTGGTTTCTTGTCAAAGTTCCAGGTCACGGGCAATTCGATTGTTTCCTGCTCAACACGCATGCCTTCTTTTTCCAGCAGGTTTCGGAAAGTTTGCATATAGTTGGCGCGCAGTCCGAAGATGTACAGCCCGAAGTCCAGGTCGCCCCGGTCGAGCTGAAACATCGTCCGCAGGATGCCCTTCAGCCGGTCGAATTTTTCAGTGGACTGCGGAGCCGACTGGGTTTCCTCCGGTCTTGCTTCTGACGCCCTGGGACTGCTCATGATGTCGCCTCCCGCTTCAGCTCCTTCGGAGGAAATGCCTGTACCCACGAAGTCACTTCTGTCTCAGCCTCTCATGCTCGGTGCAGATGATAGTCTTTTTCGAGACCGAGCCAGATGCCCGCATCGACGCCCAGGACTTTCTCGAATTGCAGCGCAGTCGCCGGCTCAAGTGGAGCCTTGCCTGCAATGATCTCGCTGATGAGCTTTGCGGAACGGCCGCAGCGCCGGGCGAACTCGGCGTGCGAGATACTGTGTTCCGCAAGGCGTTCCTCCAGGACCGATCCTGGCGGGACGGCGTAGTCCGGCCGGTATTGGGCCTCTTTCACCACGGCTGTATCCTCTCTCAGGCCCGCTTTGGTCTTGAAACGAGAAAATTTCTCATTTCGCTCCCTTCAGATGAAGCTGATACCAACAGAATTCAGCACCTACAGCCCTGAACCTTCCAAAACAATACCCCATGAGAAAATTTCCCCGAAAGAGGGCCTAAAGGGCTCTTTTTCCACCCTTTTTGGCGCAGTCCCGATTCTAGGATTTTGAGGAAAAACTGCGATTTTTCCGCTTCCTATTGAGTCTCCTGATTTTTGTCAAGCAATATTTTGAGTCGGTAGTGCCTCAGTTTGAATTTCTTCCCTGGGAGAGTACATCCTGCCAAGAAATCCCCCTGCGCTTCCGCGCTTCCCCCTTTGCCAAAGGGGGATTGAGGGGGATTTTCCGGGCGTGGTTGATGCAGGCAGAGCGGGCTGCTGGGGATGAGACAAGGCGCCCATTTTCAAACTGAGACGCCACTTATGAGTCCATTGCGTCTGTTCATTCCATCCGTCCGCCGCAATTGACTCGGTCCCTCCCCGCGCGTAGAAGAACCTCCATGTCGAGGAGTCTTGTGAACTGTGACGACTGTCCGCACGGCCGGCGTGTCAGCCGCCGGACGC
>WTHE01000386.1:1742-7066 GCA_011523315.1 Candidatus Binatota bacterium | reverse complement strand
CACTACCTCGCGCATGCTGGCTATGGCTCAAGATAGCGTGAAACTGCTCTAGTGCCGTATCTGAATAGTCCAGATTCCGGGCGGCAGGCTGTCCCAAGCCATAACGCTGCTGGCTACGAACTCGGCTTTCACCGTGTCCGGCACAGCACTGTGAATGCGAAACAGGATGACGCCGTAGGGCGCTGGAATGTGGCTCTGGTGTACCAAGTCCCGGAAGTCTTTATCGTAGGTAATCAGCGTGCGTCTTTCCCGTGTCGCCAGTTCCAGCAGGGCGGGGTCTGCCTCCCCCCGGTCGGTTTCCCGCGCCCAGCGCACATCGTAACCAGCCGCACGCAGCCGGACGATAACCTGCTCCGCTATATTTTCATCAGCTAGGACTCTCACGACCGCTTGCCGTCCATGATGGCGTCGATGTCCGCCCAGGTCACGTTGGACAGCTTTGCGCCGGTGGCGGCGTACTGCTGGCAGGCTCTGATGTCCTCGGGGGTGATGTGCGAATACCTGCGGATAATATCGGCTTCGCTCCGGCCCCCATCCAGGAGCTCCATTATCAGCTCGACCGAGATGCGGGTGCCTTTTATCGTGGGTTTGCCGGCCAGTATCAGTGGGTCGGTGACAATCCGCTCCTGCCAGATTGGCGGTTGGTCCTTGTCTGTATCGGTCATGGCGCTTCTCCTCACGTGTCAGACCTGGGGTTTGCGCCGGTCACGGTAGACCTCCAGGGAGGCGGCGAATGCTCCGTCCTCCAGTGCGGCCGCCCGCGCCTGATGGATCGCGGCGGCCAAGGCTTGGTTGTCCAGCTCCCAGGTCCGGTGCAAGAGGTGCTTGGCCCCGGCTGCGGCCTTGCCGCCCAGCTGGAGACAGCGCTCGACCAGCGCGTCCGTTTCGGCCTCAAGGTCGCCGGGCTCGACCAGCCGCGTTACCAGGCCCCAGCGTTCTGCCTCGGCGGCGCTGAAACGCTGGCCCAGGAGCATGATTTCCTTGGCTTTGGCCAGCCCGATCAGCTGGGGCAGACGATAATTCTGCCCGACATCCGGCGGGGTACCGTATAAGATCTGGGGCAGGGCGAAAAAGGCCGAGGTTGTCGCAATCCGGAAATCACAGGCCAGAACCAGCTCCAGGCCGGCTCCCAGGCACGGTCCGTGGATGGCCGCAATGGTCAGCTGATCGAGCTGCTCAAGCGTATCCAGCGCCTGGCCCCAGGGCGCCCACACCGCCTCCAGCGTTTCCTTGTCCTGGGGTCTGTGGGCGGCGGCCATCAGGTCCATGCCCGAACAAAAGCCGCGTCCCTCGGCTTTGAGGACGACGACGCGCAGGCCCGGAGCGTGGCCCAGCGCATCGCACGCCTGCTTGAAGTCGGCGATGAGTTGGTCGTTGACGGCGTTGAGGACGGCCGGGCGGTCAAGCACCAGGAAGCCGACCCGTTCGTCGTGTTCGGCCGTCTCAAAGCGTACCGTATCCCATTCCATGCTCTTTCTCCCCCGTGCTACAGTGCGCAGCATAGCAGAGCGCACACCGCCGGGCCACGCCGCTCTGCCTGTCTTAAAGAAAGGCGGCGGGTCTGGTAAGAGACGTGGGTCGGCCTGATCGCAGGCTGATCCACACTTTCGGGCCAGGCCGATACTGACAAGGAGATAGAGCTTCACTCATGGCACGACAGACCCTCAGCCAACTGCTCGAAAACATGGGCTCCGGCAGCGCCGTCGCTCTGGCCCGCCTGATGACCCTGGTCGAACGCGAGGGCCGCGAGGTTGGCCGCATTCTTGAGGCCATCGCCCCGCAACTCGGCCACGCCTTCACCATCGGGGTGACCGGCCCGCCGGGTGCCGGCAAATCCAGCCTGGTTGACGGCTTGACCACGCTGATGCGCGCCGCCCACAAGACGGTCGGGGTGGTGGCGATTGACCCGTCGAGCCCCTTTTCCGGGGGAGCGCTGCTGGGCGACCGCATCCGCATGGGCCAGCACTATCTGGACAAGGGCGTGTTTATCCGCAGCATGGCCACCCGTGGCAGCCACGGCGGCCTGGCCCGAGCCACGCTGGACGTGATGAAGCTGCTTGACGCCTTCCGGTGCGATTATGTGCTGGTCGAAACCGTGGGGGTCGGCCAGACCGAACTCGACGTGATGCGGGCGACCGATACGGTGATTGTCACCCTGGTGCCCGAGGCCGGCGACAGCGTGCAGGTCATGAAGGCCGGGCTGATGGAAATCGCCGATATCTTTGTGGTCAACAAGGCCGACCGCGACGGGGCGCAGCGGATGATGACCGACCTGAGCCTGATGCTGGAACTCAAGTACAGCAACCGGCCCGCCGGCCAGACCGCTGCGCCGCAGTGGAAAATCCCCGTCCTGGCCACCCAGGCGATCAACAATGTCGGCCTGCCGGAACTGTTTGAGGCCCTGGAGTCACACCACCAGTTTCTGGCCGACGGCGGAGAGCTGGAACGACGCCGGACGACCCGGCGACAGGAGGAATTGCTGGCTCGGGTCGAGTACGCGGTCCGGCGTCGCCTGACCGACCAGCTTGAGCTTGACCCGGCCCTGGCCCGCCTGTTCGAGGAAGTCGGGGCGGGCAGGCTGGACCCCCATAGCGCATCCGAGCAAGTCCTGAGAAGCGAATTTCTGAAGAATGGAGGAGAGTTATGAAAGCAGCTGTCTTATACGAACTGAACGCTCCGGTCCAGGTCGAGGACGTCGATCTGGACAGTCCCAAGGCAGGCGAGGTCCGGGTCAAAATTGCGGCCAACGGCGTGTGTCACAGCGACTATTCGGTCATCCACGGGGTGCTGCGCTCGCCCCTGCCGGTGGTGCTGGGGCATGAGGGGGCCGGCGTGGTCGAGGAGGTCGGACCCGAGGTCAGCCTGGTCAAGACCGGCGATCACGTGGTGCTGTCGTTCGCCCCGTACTGCGGCCGCTGCTACTACTGCTCAATCGGCAGTCCGGTCCTGTGCACCAATATGCGCATGACCATGGGCAAGGGCACTCTGCTGGACGGGACGTGTCGGCTGAAGAAAAACGGCAAGGATATTCACCACATGGCTGGGCTGTCGAGTTTTGCCGAGCACGCCGTGGTCGATCAGACGGCGTGCATTCCCATCCCCGATAACGTCCCCCTGGACAAGGCCTGCCTGGTCGGCTGCGGGGTGATGACCGGCCTGGGGGCGGCCACCAACACGGCCAAGGTCCAGCCCGGCAGCAGCGCGGTCGTCATCGGCTGCGGCGGTGTCGGCCTGAACACGATTCAGGGCTGTGTGCTGGCCGGGGCCAGCACCGTCATCGCCGTCGATCTGATGGACAACAAGCTCGAGTTTGCCAAAGAGTTCGGCGCCACCCACACGATCAACCCCGGCCGGGAGGAATTGGTCAGGACGGTCCGGAGGCTGACCGAGGGCCGCGGGGCCGACTATGCGTTTGAGGTCATCGGTCTGGGCAAGACGATTGAGCAGGCGTATGCGTGTACCCGCCAGGGTGGCATGACCGTCGTGGTCGGCGCCCCCTCGCGCGAAGATACGGTCACCATTCCGGCCTCAAGCCTGCTGACCGAGAAATCCATCAAAGGCTCGCTGTACGGCTCAACCCGGCCCCGGGTGGACATGCCGCGGCTGATCGAGCTGTACATGAACAAGCGCATCAAGCTGGATGAGCTGGTGACCAGAACCTATGCCCTGGGCGAGATCAACGAGGCCATGGACGCCCTGGAAAAGGGCGAGGTGGCGCGCAGCGTGGTGGTGATGTAAGCCGTCCGTCCTGACGCCTGGGGTGGGTCAGCACGGCCCGCCCCGGGCTGTAAGGTCTCAGCCCGTCTTATACAACTCCGAGGCATCGACATAGATCAGATAGTCTCGGATCAGTCCGTCGCGCATCTTGAAGACATTCGCAAACGGCACGCTGAGCTGGCTGCTGTCGTGCCGGGTATAGGTCACCCGGCCGTGGCAGATGACCGCGTCGGGCTGCTGCCAGGTATCGAACACCTCGTGCCGGATGGCCTTGATGCTGGATAAAAAGCCGGCGACTGCCTCCCGTGCCGCGTCCTTGCCTCTGACCGGCTCGGCGTTGGCAAACACAAAGCTCGCGTCCGGGGTCAAAAACGAGGCGAACCCGGCCGGGTCATTGTTATCAATGGTCTGAAAGAGTTCTCGAATCCAGTTCGGGGTAGGCATAGGCGAAATGTCCTTTCCTAGAGGTGGCGCCTATTGTGGCATTTTCCCCCTGTGCATCAAGACGACTCTTCGCGGACACAGGCAGGGAAGGGGAGCACCTCATTTCCCATTGTGAAGCACCCGGCGCTTTGGTAGACAGGGGCGAAGTCCGAGCCGGCGGCAGCGGGAGGGCCTGCGTCCCGCCAGGAGCATCCGCATGAACAAGCGCATCTACTTCAACGCCTTTCACATGAACTGTGTCGTGCACCAGTCGCCAGGGCTGTGGGTCCGCGAAGATGACAATATGGTCAATTACACCGACCTCAACCAGTGGGTGGAACTGGCCAAGCTGCTGGAACGCGGGAGATTCGATGCGCTGTTTCTGGCCGATGTGGTTGGCGTGTACGATGTGTTTCGCGGCAACCGGGAGGCGGCCGTGTCTGAAGCCGCCCAGATACCGGTCAACGATCCCATGCTGCTCATCCCGGCCATGGCGCACGCGACCCAGCATCTGGGATTTGGTTTCACCAGTTCCATACTCCAATACCCGCCGTTCACCTTTGCCCGGCTCGTCTCGACCCTCGACCATCTGACCAAAGGGCGGGTGGCGTGGAATATCGTGACCTCCTACCTCGAAAGTGCGGGCCGCAACTATGGACAGACAGGCTTGCCCGATCACGACGAGCGCTACGCCATCGCCGATGAGTACTGCGACGTGTGCTACAAGCTGTGGGAGACGAGCTGGGAGGACGGTGCGGTCGTTAAAGACCGGGCGCGTGGGATCTACGCCGATCCGGCCAAGGTGCATGATATCAGCCACGACGGTCGGTACTACCAGATGCACGGCTGCCACCTGTCCGAGCCCTCCCCCCAACGGACGCCGGTGCTCTTCCAGGCCGGGGCGTCGCCACGGGGACGCGAGTTTGCCGCCCGTCATGCCGAGTGTGTGTTCGTGCTCGGCTCAAAGCCCGAGGTCGATGGCCAGTATATCCGGGACATTCGTCGGATCGCGCGTCAGCAGGGCAGAAATCCCGAGGACATCCTGTGCTTTGCCTACCTGAAGGTCATCACCGGCGACACCGAAGCTGCGGCCAAGCGTAAGTACGAGGAATATTTTGAGCAGTGCCGTTACGACGGCGGGCTGGCCCTGCTCAGCGGCTGGAGCGGTATTGACTTCGGGCAGT
>WTHE01000386.1:0-1642 GCA_011523315.1 Candidatus Binatota bacterium | reverse complement strand
TACGACGGCGGGCTGGCCCTGCTCAGCGGCTGGAGCGGTATTGACTTCGGGCAGTTTGAACCGGACCAGCCGCTGGAATACATCGAGACCAACGCCATCCGCACGCTCGTCCACAGCTTTACCGACGGCGACCCGAGCCGGAAATGGACCATGCGCGACCTGGCCCGCTACGTCGGCATCGGTGGAGCCGGGCCAGTGCTGGTCGGGACGCCGGAACACATCGCCGACCAGCTTGAGGACTGGATTGCGGCCGGGGTTGACGGCTTCAACCTGGCCTACACCACAACGCCCGGCTCGTTTGCAGAGTTTATCGACGGGGTGGTGCCCGTGCTCCACCAGCGTGGCCGCATGCAAAAGGACTATGCACCCGGAACACTGCGGGAGAAACTCTACGGCGGTGGCCGGGGCCGCCTCCCCGAGCCCCACCCGGCAGCCCGGCATCGGCGCCTGGGAGCTGCCGCCGGTGCGGTCGATACACCAGCTCGGGCGTGAGGTACGGACACTGTCTGCGTCCTGTCTCGGAGGCTTTTTGAAGCCCGAATTCATACTGATTATTGCGGAGGTCGAGCCGGTTTGAGCCGCCGGGCTTTTGCTCCCGCCCCTTTACTCTTGACCCGGAAGCGTTTATCTTCCGGCGATGCACCTAAGGAGCTGAGTTCACCCGGCTATCTGTATTTTTTACACCCAGGAGAGGTCCGCTATAGGGAGGGAATTATCGATGGGCATGCTTGCTAACGTCTCGCCTGCTTTAGGCATTATCGGTCTGGTGGTCGCGTTTCTGATCTACCGCTCGGTCGCCAGTCGTCCGGACGGGACTGATCGGATGCGCGAGATTGCGGGCTATATCCACGAAGGCGCCATGGCCTTTCTCAAGCGCGAGTACCAGATCTTGAGTATCTTCGTGGTGGTGGTTTTTCTGCTGCTGGTGTGGGCCGTGGCCTGGCAAACCGGGGTCGCCTTTCTGACCGGGGCGATATTTTCTGTCATGGCCGGACTGTTCGGCATGCAGTCTGCCACCAAGGCCAACGTGCGCACGTCTGAGGCGGCCCGTTCAGAAGGCCAGGCCGCAGCCCTGCTGACCGCCTTTGACGGTGGCGCGGTGATGGGTTTGGCGGTGGCCAGCCTGGGTCTGCTGGGTGTGGGTATTTTCCTGGGTGTGTTCTCTGATCCTGCGACCTCGCGTTACATCAGCGGTTTTGCCATGGGCGCCAGCTCGATCGCCCTGTTTGCCCGGGTCGGCGGTGGGATCTATACCAAAGCGGCCGACGTTGGCAGTGACCTGGTTGGAAAAGTTGAAGCCGGCATCCCTGAGGATGACCCGCGCAACCCGGGCGTTATCGCCGATAACGTGGGCGATAACGTCGGCGACGTGGCCGGCATGGGGGCGGATATTTTTGAGTCCTACGTCGGGTCCATCATTGCCACTATTGCCATCGGGGCGACCGCTCAGAACGCCCTGCTGGCAGTCCTGAATTCAGGCGGAACCGTGCCGGCAGACGCGGACAGGGGGCTCCTCATCGGCTCCCTGATGGCCTTGCCGCTCAGCATGGCCGCGCTCGGACTGCTGTCTTCCTTTCTGGGTATTGCCTCCATGCGCGTGCTGAAAGGGATTGGTCCGCAATCGGCCCTGCGCTACTCGACC
>WTHE01000707.1 GCA_011523315.1 Candidatus Binatota bacterium | reverse complement strand
CCGGCTCTTGCGGCAAAACCCGCTGCGCACCGATTTTCAGCAGCACTACGAGGCCATCGTTGCGGACTACAACCGGCAGAAGGGGCGGGTGACAATCGAGCGAACGTTCGAGGCGCTGCTCACACTGGTCGAAGAACTGGACGATGAGGAGCGACGGGCGGTCCGCGAAGGTCTCGACGAGGAATCCTTGGCCGTCTTCGACCTGCTCAGGAAGCCGGCTCTGAGTACATCCGACATCCGGCGTATCAAGGCGGTTGCGGTCGAACTGCTGAAGACGCTGAAGGCCGAGAAGCTGCGCGTCGATCAGTGGCGCGACAAGGAGGCGTCCCGCGACGTGGTGCGCGTCACTATCCGAGACTTTCTGTGGGATGGCGCGACCGGCTTGCCGGAGAGCTACACGGACGGGGAAGTAACGGCGCGCTCGGACGAGGTCTTCCGTCACGTCTTCCGCGCCTATCCGACGCTGCCGTCACCCTGCTATGAGACGGCGGCGGTAGCCTGAACCGAGCCGGACAGAGCGGACTCGGGGTCGGCCAGCGTCCGAAACATTCTTCTGCGCCTGCCGGCTTTTGTGACCCGCTCTCGACATCGAACAGGTGGAAACCGTAATATGGGCGCATGGCACAGTACATCGGCATTTTGACCAGCGGGGGTGATTGTCCCGGACTCAACGCGGCCATTCGTGCGGTCGGCAAGGCCTGTTTGGACGCCTATGACATCCAGCTTATCGGTTTTCAAAACGGCTTCCGTGGCTTGGTGCAGAATCAGACCCTGGAGCTGGACAGAAAAGCGCTCTCGGGCATTCTGACCGACGGCGGAACCATTCTCGGCACCAGTCGGGATAAACCGCACCGGATGTCCATTGGCGGCAAAATCCATGACATGACGGACGCCGTCATTGATACCTATCGGCGGCATCATCTGGATGCACTGGTCTGTCTGGGCGGGGGTGGCACGCAGAAAAACGCGCTGCGGCTCAAAAAAGCGGGCCTGCATATCGTGACCCTGCCAAAAACGATTGACAACGATATTGCCAAGACCGACATCACGTTCGGGTTTAATACTGCGGTGGGCATCGCGACCGAAGCCATAGACCGGCTGCATTCGACCGCGACCAGCCACGACCGGATTATCGTGGTCGAAGTGATGGGCCATAGAGCGGGCTGGTTGGCCCTCCAAGCCGGCATGGCCGGCGGGGCGGATGTCATTCTTATCCCGGAAATTCCCTATCACATCGAGCGGGTCGCCCAGACTATTCGAGAACGGACCAGACAGGGCAAACACTTCAGCATTGTCGTGGTCGCAGAAGGCGCACTGTCTGTTAGTGAAGCCCAGAAGGTCGGGGAACTCGTGCACCAAAAAAGAGAGGCCAAAGACAGACAAGAAAAGGACAGGGCCTCGGCCAATCTCGAAAAATTCCATAAGGAACACGTTGGCCATACGATTCGTCTCACCCAGGAGTTGGAGCGCCTGACGGGCCAGGAGTCGCGCCTGAGCATTCTTGGTCATCTGCAACGCGGGGGGACGCCCTCGGCCACCGACCGTGTCCTTGCCACCTGGCTGGGCACGCGCTGCGCTCAGTTGCTGCGAGAAGGTCGCGACGGCTTTATGCTGGCCGTACAGGACCAGCAGCTCCGACCCGTGCCTCTGGAAGAGGTCGCGGGGAAAAAGAAACTGGTCTCCCCGGACCATCACCTCGTTGAAGCGGCGCGTCTGGTCGGGACGAGCTTTGGCGATTAAGCCACGGTTGGACTGCGGTCAACACATCAGGACGGACTCTCGTAGAACACGTATGAGGTCGAATAATCGCTGAACTCAAAGTAGACCTTGGCCTCCCCGTCGTCAGACAGGCCGTTCAGGTTGGCGTCCAGCACACCGTAGCCGAAGCGGTACGGCCGGGGGACGCCGTCGCTGGTCCCGGTTGCGGTCGAAATCTTGTCGATTTCAAGAAAGCGCTTGACCAGCTTGTCGCCCGCATAGATCTCCAGCACCCCGTCGGTGCCGGTCCAGTTCTGGACCGCCCGGCCCAACTTGTTCTGGGTCTCCTGGGTACACGCCACGCCGACCAGGACGAGGCCGGCAAACACGACAGCCCGCAGCAGTACATATCTCATGTCTTCCTCACACCGGCACCGAGCCCTTGAGCAGGATGCGCTGATGGCGCCGGCTCTGGCCGACCGCAAAATCCATATTGACCGAATGGACCAGACACCGATTGTCCCAGACCAGAATATCGCCGACCCGCCAGGCGTGATCGTAGCGGTAGCGGGCCTGGGTCATATGGGCGTGGAGCCGGTCGAGCAAAGCGTCACTCTCCTGCCGCTCCAGACCGGCAATCCGGTCGGTTCGGTTCGCGTTCAGATAGATCGCTTTGTGCCCGGTCTCGTCATGGGTCCGAATCAGGGGGTGGACCACGTCCGGGGTTTCCTGCTTTTCAACCGTCGAGCGTTGCTGGGCCCGAGCTGGAGTGCGCAGCGTATCGTAGCTATGCACGGCCCGCAGGCCGTCCACCCGGGCTTTCAGCTCCTCGGACAGGTCGGCATAGGCGGTCTGCAGATTGCAGAAACAGGTCTCGCCACCGGATTCGGGCAGGGCCAGGGCCTGGAGCATGGTCGCCTTGGCCGGGACGGCAAAATACGAGTCGTCGGTGTGCCAGCCCGTCAGGCGCAGCCGGGACAGATCGGCCGGCTTGGACTCGGGCGTCTTATACGAGCTGTCCAGAACCGACACTTCGGGGACGTGCGTATCCCGATACTCGCGCAGCAGCTGAAGCTGAGGCTCACCAAAGTAGCGGGCGACCCGGACAAATTCGGCCGGGGTCAGGGGCGCGGCGCGCAGGCATAGCAGATGCGCCTCAAGAAACGCGCCGGTGACGGCGGCTCTGGTGGCGTCGTCTATGGGTCGCGTCCAGTCAAGCCCGCTGACCTCGGCGCCCAAGGCGCCGCTCAGGGGCGTGATGCGGAGTGTCATGATACTCGCCTCCCGATGCAGGTGTGATCGGCGACTGTCCATGCCGAACTTAGCCCAAGGCCGGCCGGAAACCAAGACCGCGAGCCGAGAAAATGGGGCTCCTATTGACCCGTCTGAGGCGACAGGGCATATGTCTTCCACACGGGATTGTCATTCACTATGGACGATCTGATTCAAAAAGCCGACACCCTGCTCGAAGCCCTGCCGTATATGCAGCGCTTCTCGGGCAAGACCCTGGTCATCAAGTATGGCGGCCACGCCATGCAGGACGAGGATCTCAAGCACCACTTCGCCCAAGACATCGTGCTGCTCAAGGTTACCGGCATGAATCCGGTCGTGGTCCACGGCGGGGGGCCCCAGATCGGCCACATGCTGGAGCGGCTGGACATCAGCTCGACATTCGTGCGCGGCATGCGCGTCACCGACGCCGCCACCGTGGAAGTGGTCGAGATGGTGCTGGGCAAGCTCAACAAAGAGATTGCGACCCTGATCAACCGCCAGGGCGGCCGAGCGGTCGGCCTGAGCGGCAAAGACGGGGACATGATTGTGGCCCGCAAGATGTTCGTGACAGACGGCCAGCCGCCCCAGCGCCGCGATATCGGTCAGGTCGGAGAGGTCGTCGGCGTCAACCCCGACCTGGTCCACTCCCTGACCGGGGCCGATTTCATCCCCGTCATCGCCCCGATCGGCATCGGCCGGGACGGCACCACGTATAATATCAACGCCGACCTGGTGGCCGGAAAAGTCGCCCAGGCTCTGCAGGCCGAAAAGCTCATCCTGCTGACCGATGTCGAGGGCATTCAAGACGACGACGGCGCCCTGATCTCCACCCTCGGCAGCGAGCAGGCCAAGACCCTGATCGACCGCCACACCATCAGCGCGGGCATGATTCCCAAAGTCGAGTGTTGTCTTGAAGCTCTGCACGGCGGGGTTCGCAAGACCCATATCATTGACGGCCGCGTGCGCCACGCCATCCTGCTGGAGCTGTTCACCAGGGAGGGGGTCGGCACCGAGGTCGTCCGGAGGAGCGCATGACCAACCAGGACATTATTGATCTGAACACCCGGTATCTGTGCAACACCTACGCCCGCTTTCCGGTCGCCTTTGTGCGCGGCGAGGGCTGTCGGCTGTGGGACGCCGAGGGCAAGGAGTATCTGGATCTGTTTGCCAGCCTGGCCGTCATGAACCTCGGACAGTGTCATCCGGCCGTGGTCCGGGCGGTCCAGGATCAGGTTTCCACCCTGACCCATATCTCCAATTTGCACCACACCGTGCCCCAGGCGCGGCTGGCCGAGCTGCTGTGCAACCACTCGTTTGGTGACAAGGTCTTTTTCTGCAACAGCGGAGCCGAGGCCAACGAGGCGTCGATCAAGCTGGCCCGCAAATACGGTGTGGATAAGCGCGACGGACGCTACGAAATTCTGACCGTCCTGGGCTCCTTCCACGGACGGACGATGGCCACGATTGCCGCCACCGGCCAGGAAAAGGTCCGCCAGGGCTTCGGGCCGGTGCTGGACGGCTTTCGCTACGTCGCCTACGACGACCTGGAGGCGATGGAGGCGGCGGTCTCGGACAAGACCGTGGCGATCCTGGTCGAGCCCATTCTGGGTGAGGGCGGGGTCGTGGTTCCCCGACCGGGCTATCTCAAGGGGCTGCGCGACATCTGCGACCGCCACGACCTGCTGCTGATCGCCGACGAGGTGCAGGTCGGCATCGGCCGCACCGGCACGCTGTTCGCCTATGAGCACGCGGGCATCGAGCCGGACATCATGCCCCTGGCCAAGGCGCTGGGCGGCGGCATTCCGGTCGGCGCGATGGTCGCTCGGGCCGATATTGCCGAGAGCTTGAACCTGGGCACCCACGGCTCCACCTTTGGCGGCAATGCGGTCGCCTGCGCCGCAGGCGTGGCGGTCATCGACACCCTGCTCAACGGCGGCGTGTTGGAAAACTGCCAAAAGATGGGCGCCTACTTCCTGACCAGGCTGCAAGACCTGCAAGCCAAGTTCTCGTGTATTACCGAGGTGCGCGGCCAGGGCCTGATTCTGGGCGCCGCGCTCGACCGCGACGGGGCGGACATTGTCAACGCCTGCCTGGACCAGGGCCTGCTGATCAACTGCGCGGCCGGCACGGTGCTGCGTTTTATCCCGCCGCTCATTATTACCCAGGCCGAAATTGACCAAGGCGTGGCGATTCTCGAAAACGTGTTGGCCCAGCAATGAAACGCGACCTGGTCAGTATCAGCGACCTTGAGCCAGACCAGCTCAGCGCCATCTTCTCCCTGGCCCAGCGACTCAAGCGCGAGCGCCGGGCCGGCCAGGCCCACCCCCTGCTGAGCGGCAAAACCCTGGCTATGCTCTTCGAGAAGCCCAGCCTGCGCACCCGGGTCACCTTTGAAGCCGGCATGGTGCAGCTCGGCGGCTATGCGGTGTATCTGTCCCCGGCGGACATCGGTCTCGGCACACGCGAATCGCCGACCGACGTGGCCCGCAACCTGTCGCGCTGGGTTGACCTGATCATGGTCCGTACCTTTGCCCACCAGATTGTTCTCGAACTCGCCGAGCAGGCAACGGTCCCGGTCATCAACGGCCTGTCGGATCTCTCCCACCCGTGTCAGATTCTGGCCGACTGCCTGACCCTGATCGAGCAGCGCGGCCGGCTCGACGGCCTGCGCATCGCCTTTGTCGGCGACGGCAATAATGTCGTCAACTCGTGGCTGAACGTGGCCGCCAAGCTGCCCATCAGCTTTCGGCTGGCCTGTCCGCCGGGCTACGAGCCCGACGCCGAGCTACTGGCGTCAGCCCAAAAAGCGGGCGGGGACATCCGGGTCAGCCACGCGCTGCAAGACGCCGTTGACGGAGCCGACGTGGTCTACACCGACGTGTGGACCAGCATGGGTCAGGAAGACGAGAGCGCCGCCCGGCAGCAGACCTTTGCCCCCTACCAGGTCAACGCCGAGGTCCTGGCGCTGGCCAAGCCCGAGGCCCTAGTCATGCACTGCCTGCCCGCCCATCGCGGCCAGGAGATCAGCGCCGAGGTCCTGGACGGCCCGCAATCCGTGGTTCTGGAGCAGGCCGAGAACCGCCTGCACGTCCAAAAAGCGGTCATGGTCTGGCTGCTGGACTAGCCGCACCTCTTGCCCAGGCTGGCAGCTCAATAAGCACGACAAGAAGCTTCTCGAACATAGCCACACGTCCTGGCCAAGTTATACAAATATTTGTATAGCTGTCTCATGGCGGACGCGCTTAAAAAGGACAGCCCTCTTGTGGAAGACAGCAGCGGCAATATTTTTGCGGATCTCGGGCTACCGAACCCCGGTCAAGAACAACTCAAGGCACATCTCACCTTACAGCTCTACCGGCTTATCAAGGCGCGCGGCTTAACCCAAACGCAAGCGGCCGCCGTGCTGGGACTCAAGCAGCCGCATGTCTCGCTGTTAATGCGTAACCGCTCGGGTTCCTTCTCTGTGGGCAAACTGATGGAACTGCTGACAAAGCTCGATCAGGATGTGCAGATTACCGTGCGGCCGAAGCGACGCAGTCAGGCGACCCTGTCTCTTACGGTCAAATAACGTGAGCAGCCCCATTAGACCCGACTCGATTGCAAGATGAAAAGCGGAAACCGCTTGCGGCAGTGGAGGTTTACTGCAACACAAAAATAGTTTCATCAGAAATTTTCGTTTCCAAAAGAGGTACGATCTGCCTAGGACTGGGGCTAGCTTTAGCCCGTGCTCTCAAACAGGCAGCAACTCCCGCTGTGTCGGTACTACACCGCGAATCAAGTTCAATCCGTAAAGGCTGTTCCGGCTGCACCGTCGCCGTGTAGGAATGGATATGCATAGGCTCTCCGAGCCGGGCCGGATTCAGATGATCAAAGCGAAATTCTCTTCTCATATAGTCGAGAAGAACGTCTTGAATAACCAGAACAAGATGCTTGTTCATCTCTTCAAAAGTCTCAATTTTGTGGTGGAGTTGAAGGAGGATGGTCTTAGCGGTCATCTTCCAATTCATGCCGAATCGCTTTTTGGATGTAACCGCGCTTTCATCGACGGCTAACCCGTCGATGAAAGCGCGGTTACATCCAAAAAGCGATTCGGCATGAATTGGAA
>WTHE01000660.1 GCA_011523315.1 Candidatus Binatota bacterium | reverse complement strand
GTGATAGCCCAAGCCGAAATTGAGAAACAGGTCGGTCTGGTGCCAGAGGCTCGCCGGGTCGATGAAGGGCGACACGATCAGGCTGGCCTTGGGGCTGACAATGCCGTCGGTTGCATTGCCCTGGAGCCGTGGGGCGTCTGTCGCGCCGGGCACGGACCGGTCGTCAACATCAAAGACAAAGAAGTCGCCGCGCAGACCAACGATGAACCGCAGCCACTCCCGCAAAAACAACTCGTGCTGGGTATAGCCGCTGAAAGCGTTCTCCCACACCTCGACTTTCTGAGTGGTAGAAAACCGCTGTCGGCGCTGCTGCCGGAACAGGCCGACATCGGCGTTATCGTTGCGCGTCTCAAAACCAAGGCGGCTCTCGAGCAGCATGGTGCCGAGCGTCCACACGCGCCGATACTGCGCCCGGCCGCCAAACAGCACGCGGGTGTCGAGCTGCTCAATGCCGTCGCCCCGCACCGGGTCGCCGCTGAGAAACGTGAAGTTCGAGAACATGCGCAGCCGGTAGCGGCTGAAGTACAGTTGCACGGACCAGCTTTTCTCCGGGCTTGGGGTGGCCGTGTAGATCAGATTCACGTTTTCCCGGTCGGAGCGTCCACCCTCGCTCGGGTCGAGCGAACCGAAGCGGTCCAGCCGGCCGCTGTTGACCTCTCGGAGCGGGATCTGGCCCGAGGCGTCCCAATCGCCGGTATACAGCGAGGTCCACAGACTCAGCGTGGAGCGTGGGTTGGGCCTGAGGGTAAACTTGCCGAAGAAATTATACTTGACGAAATGCTCGTCCTGCTTGGACGGCCCATCGGTGAAGTAGACTTCGTTGGCAATCAGGCTCTGCACCGGCCCGAGACGCGGCGACAGGACGCCGACATAGCGCATGGTGTTGAACGACCCACCCACGGCGCGGAGCGAATTTTCGACGCTATCGTCTTTGGTGATGAAGTTGACCGAGCCCGAGTTGGCGAAATTTCCGGAGTCGGCAAAATACGGGCCTTTGCGGTAGTCGATGGACTCGACGATCTCAGGGATCAGAAAATTGAGGTCGGCATAGCCCTGCCCGTGGGCATGGCTGACCATATTGACGGGGATGCCATCGACGCTGATAGCCACGTCAGTGCCGTGGTCATTATCAAAACCGCGCAGAAAGTACTGCATGGCTTTGCCGCCCCCGGCGTGCTGGCCGGCCACAAATCCGGGCAGATTATTCAGCATTTCCCAGGCTGTGTTATGCGGTCGGACGGCAAAGTCGCTTTCGCGCACCCGTGTTTCGGTAGCCGCGCTGATCGGACGGCGCTCAGTGACCGTCATCAGCGGCATCCGTTGGGTCGAATCGGTGGGTGCCCGCCCGACATCTTGCCGACCGCTTGTGTCCTGGCCGTAGCTCCAACCTGCCGCCCACAGCAGCACGACGACACACCACGCCCAGCCGCACAGACGGCGCACGGCGCGGCGCTTTTCTTCAGGTAGCAGGTGTGTCTCTCTTTGAGTGTTCTCTTCTTGCATGGTGTGTCTTATGCCTGCCGACATTAGAGGCCCGAACTACAGATGCAGCGCTTAGATGGCAGTCTGCACGACCGAATTGATGATTTCATCCAGCGATGTCAGACCAAAGCGCGGCCAAGACAAAACGAGACAAATGCCTGACGTTCGTCGTCGCAACAACCACGTCCGTCAGTTCCAGGGTTGCCGCTTGCGCCGCCAGGATCACATCACCGTCAAGCGCCGGATCAACCGCTGTTGGCCGACCTTGCTGACGAGCCTCGGCCCAGAACATTGCGGCTTGGCGCATGGCCTTGGTTGTGAGGGCCAAGTAACCGACCTGAGCGATGAGGGCATCGAGCCGCGCGATACCGCCGGTTCGACGGGCTCGGATCAGCTCGCGCCGAACCTCATAATCGGCAATCTCCGGTACCATCACTCTCGCACCGTCAACAACCACCTGTTGAAGCCAACGTCCACAGGCTGCGGTTTGTTTCGATCCGCCTGGATTCGTGACTAAACCGAGAGGGCCGCTATCGAGCAGTATGACCCGGCTCACCAGCTCTTGCCTTTCAATCTTTTCGGGAAGAGCTTACGGTCAGACAGCCGGTCTTCGTCCAGGGCATGGATGAGATATTCGATTGTTTCCCGCTGTTCGTCGGCGTCGTGCCCTTCCGTCCATGACTGGATCAAGGCGGCGAGACCGTCCGCGCGGTCTCTCGCAGTCTCGGCCTCGCGGGCAATCTTGACAAGTTCATCGTTGGTGAGGCTCAACCCGCTCCTCGAACAAAGGAGCCAGATTGCGCTGTCTACAAATCCGACGTATTTACCCGCGGACACCGCAATGTCCTCCACAGCGGTCATGGCTTTCAACGACTCCGAGTTGCGTGGATCAGGCGGATTTTTTTTGTTTCGATCCGGCCAGCAATCAAAATGAACCAGTCCAAAGGAGCCCACCGCCCGCAGAATATGTCGATCAGGCTTCGCCACATCGAAGCCCAGATTTTTCAATACTTGCGCAGCCAAGGGTACTCCAAGTGACGGAAGTTTATACTCGCTTCCAGGTCGGCCAAGTTTTAATACAACCTGCTTCGGATCATCGTTGGAGCGGTGCATGAGCGACGTAAAATAACTCTCTGCCGTTCCATGAATTCTGCTGTGTTCTGCGAGCTTCTTGGCGGCGTCGATGAGGTTGGTGAGGCCTGTTTTCAATGTCTTCGAACCTGCCTTGCGCTCCTTGAACCAAGGGACAAAACGATTACGTATTTCGGTAGACGACAACGCGGCGTATGACTCAAGGCTGAACCCGCAAAACAGGTCCGGAAGTTCTGGAAGAACACGTTTGATCTTCGTCCAGTCGGTGTTGCCAGACAGTACCGCCTTCAACAACCCTTCGAAGACTTCGTCATCGTTCCATGCTCTGCCGGCTTCTCTCTCCTCAATGGCGGCGACCACGGCTATCAATTCCGGGTCCTCTTTCCATTTCGGGAGGTATGTATCGAGACGTGCCCCGATGGTATTCCAAAGTGTGTGCTTATTCATTGCACGATACCCCATATTAGGTTCTGGATCTCATGTGGCTCTTTATAAAAAATAGCCGGTAAGCGTGGGGGGGTCCAGGTCGGCTGCTGCCGCTTGAGATGGGTCTTGGCGTTGCGCTGAAAACCGGACAGGGTATGTCTTTGATGGTATGGAGGTCCGACAATGAATCCATTTACCGTGGCATTCTCGGTCTTTGGCGTGCTTGTTCTGATCGGACTCTTTATTGTCCTGTTCGACAAGGGCCTCAAGTGGAAAGGGAAAGCCTGAGGCAGCGGCGGCCACGCTCAGGCTGCCTGAATACGTAGCCCACCATCTCTGAGATCGGGCCAGAGGAATCTCGTATCGTTCCTGAAGTCTGGGAACGCGGCCGCTGCGTCAAGCCAGCATCACGGCCGCGCCCCCAGAAAAGACGTTCACCGGTTCGGGCCGGCCCCCGCAGCGCTAAGCGCGTACCCCAATCGCGCCGCTGGTGCGCAGCCGCTCAAGGTCAGCGGTCTCAAAACCCCAGTCGATCAGGGCTTCCTCGGTATGCTCGCCGGGGTTGGCCGGTGGCCGCTGGATGGCGCTCGGCGTGCGGCTGAAGCGCGGTGCCGGGGCGGGTTGCGGCACCCCGTCAAGCTCCACGAACGTCCCGCGCTCCTTGTTATGCGGATGGTTGGGGGCTTCTTCCATGCTCAGGACGGGCGCGTAACACACGTCGCTGCCCTCCAGGAGTTGGTCCCACTCGTCGCGCGTCTTGGTCTTGAAGATGGCCGTTAGACGGTCCTTGAAGTCCGGCCAGGCGGTCTTGTCGTTCTGGCGCGGCAGCTCCTGACCCTCCAGGCCGGTCAGCCGCAGCAGTTCGGCGTAGAACTTGGACTCAATCGAGCCGATGCCGATGTATTTTCCGTCGCTGGTTTCGTACACGTTGTAATAGTGCGCCCCGGTATCGAGGATGTTATCCCCCCGCTCGTCGGTCCAGCGGCCGGCCGCCCGCAGCCCGAAAATCGCCGTCATCAACGACGCCGCGCCGTCGATCATGGCCACGTCAATGACCTGGCCTTTGCCCGACTTCTGGGCTTCCAACAGCGCTCCGACCACGCCCAGAGCGAGATACACCCCGCCTCCGCCAAAGTCGCCAACCAGGTTCAGCGGAGGCACCGGGGCTTCGCCCTTGCGACCGATCGAGTGCAGGGCGCCAACCAGGGAGATGTAGTTGATGTCGTGACCCACGGCCGGGGCGAGCGGCCCCTCCTGGCCCCAGCCGGTCATGCGACCGTAGACCAGACGCTCGTTGCGAGCCATGCACACGTCCGGTCCGAGTCCCAGGCGTTCCATCACCCCGGGTCGGAAGCCTTCAATCAGCGCGTCAGCCTGCCCGACCAGCCTCAGGGCGACCTCGGTGCCGTCCTCTTTCTTCAGATCGAGCGCCACCGAGCGGCGCCCGCGACCCAGCAGATTGAACTTCGCGTCGGTCGGGATGCCCAGGCTGGCATCCTCAGCCCGGTCGATCCGCAGGACCTCGGCTCCCATATCTGAGAGCAGCATCGCACACATCGGAGCGGGACCGATACCCGCAAACTCAACGACCTTATACCCGGATAAAACGCCCATATCTTCTCCCTTCTGTTCTGCTCCAGGCGGCTGGAACAACGGTCTGAGAGACTATGCTATTTTGTCGCGCGTTTGCAAGCCGGCATGTGACAGACAGACCCGTTGGAGCGCTGTCTGCTCACGCCGGAATTGGCTATGATGACGCGCGTCATGCACTACAAATGCATTCTCGAATACGACGGCACCGCCTACCACGGTTGGCAGCTGCAAGCCAACGCGGAAACCCTCCAGGGCAGGCTGGAAGCCGTCCTGGCCCGTCTCTTCAACGAGCCGGTTCGTGTGCGGGCGGCCGGGCGGACCGATACCGGGGTGCACGCCCTGGGCCAGGTCGTGGCCTTTCGCACCAGCCAGACGCGCGATCCCGGGCGTCTCCGACACAGCCTGAACGCCCTCCTGCCGGCGGATATGGCCGTCAGGCGACTCGAAACCACCAGCGAGACCTTCAACCCCCGCCGTGACGCCCGCAGCCGCACCTAACGCTACCAGATCTGGAACCGACCCGACCGCTCGGCCGTATGGGCCCGCTATAGCTGGCATGTGCCGCTGCCGCTCGACATCGGCGCCATGGACCGGGCCGCCGGCGTGTTGGTCGGCCGCCACGATTTCTCGTCTTTTCAGGGCGCCGACTCGGTCGAGCACGACCCGGTGCGGACCGTACTGCGCAGCAGCGTCAGGCGGGCCGGGCAGGTGCTGGCCTATGAGGTCGAGGCGCATTCTTTTGTCCGTCACATGGTCCGCAATATCGTCGGCACTCTGTACGATGTCGGGCGCGGCCGGCTGAGCGTTGAGGGTTTCGCCCGCATCTTTGCCGCCCGCGACCGGACCCAGGCCGGGCGAACGGCGCCGCCCCAGGGCCTGTTTTTGCTGAAGGTCAGCTATGAGCCCGCTCAGCTGTCTTCTTCGTGTTGACAGCCGACCAGGCGTAGCGGGATAATCGCCCCGCCTGGGGAAAAAGGGGGAAGCACACATGGCGCATGACATCGTCCTGAAGAACGGCTTGGTCGTGACCCCAAACGGCGTCATACGGGGAGGCGTCGCCATTGAGGGAGAACAGATCGTCGCCGTCGGGGCCAGCCCGAGCCTGGGCCAGGCAAAACGGACCATCGACGTAGGGGAAAAAATCATTTTCCCCGGTACCTTCGATCCGCATGTCCACTTCGGCATTGCCGACCGCTTTGGCGATGACGCCATGACCGAGGATTTTCTGCGCGACACCAAGGACTGTCTGATTGGCGGGGTGACGACCATCGCCACCACCACCCTGATCGGTCAGGAGCCGCTGCCGCAGCTGTTCGATCAGGCGCTGCAGTGCGGGACCGGCCACTCGTGGTGCGACTTCAAGATCACCTGCGTGGTCAATACCCTCGACCAGGTGGCCGACATTCCGGAAGTGGCCCATAAGGGCGGCGTGTCCTACAAATTTTTCACCGGCTACGCCGGTTCCCAGGCCGAGGCCTTCGGCATGAACCCCGAGGGCATCACCCCGGCCTTCTTCCACCAGGCCTGCGAACAGCTGGCCCGCTGCGGGCCGCCAACCTTTGCCAAGATTCACGCCGAAGACCCTTACGTGCGGGGCATCCTGATTGACCGCCTGCGGCAGACAGGCCGCGCCGACCAGCTCACCGCCTGGGCCGAGTCCAGCCCGGCCTGGGCCGAAAGCGTCCAGGTCTATACCTATGGTCTGATCGCCAACCAGCTGCGCGTGCCCCTCTATCCGGTCCACATCAGCGCCGCCCATACGGTCGAGACGGTCAAGCAGCTGCGTAGCCAGGGCCTGAACGTCGTAGGCGAGACCGTGGCCTGCTTTCTCAACACCACCGCCCCCGAGATGGACGCCAAAGGCATGGGCGGCAAGGCCAAAATCCAGCCCCCGATTCGATTTGCAACCGACCGGGAACGCCTGTGGCAGGGGCTGCAAGAGGGCAGCCTGTCGGTGGTCGGCACGGACAGCCTGACCTACTCGGCGTCGTTCAAGACGGACGGCGACTTCTGGGACTGTCGGGTCGGCATCAACCTCCAGGTCGCCGATACCCTGCCCCTGATGTTCAACGAGGGGATCAACACCGGACGGATCGATCTGGTCACGCTGGCCAAGGTCTTGTCCGAGAACGCCGCCAAGCTGTACGGCGTCTACCCCAAGAAGGGCGCGCTGACCCTGGGCGCCGACGCCGATATCGTCGTCATTGATCCCGAAAAAGAAGCCGTGCTGGGCGTCGACCGCATGCGCTCGCGGGCGGATTACTCGCTGTGGGAGGGACGCCGGGTCAAGGGCATTCCGGTCATGACCTTTTTGCGGGGCGGCCTGGTCATGGAAAACGGCGAGATTGTGGGCCAGGCGCCGAGCGGGCGGTTTGTCGGCCAGGTGGTCCAGCCTCGGGGATTATAAGCTTCGGAGAGAGCACAGCCATGGACAGTGTCAAACACGTAGCAGCCCAGGTCGCGTTTGCGGCCGAGAAGATGAACAAGGTCAACCTGTTTACCAC
>WTHE01000582.1 GCA_011523315.1 Candidatus Binatota bacterium | reverse complement strand
ACTCGGCACTGTCCGGGACAACCCGCCGCGACAGCGAGGCGATCTTGCGTCGTACGAGCGCGTCGATTTTATCATCCAGCTGAAAATGGTCGGCCAGCACACGCTTGCTCTCGGCCAGGGCGGCCCGCTCGCTCGTCAGCCGGCCCTGGCTGGCCAAGACCCGGAGCGTCAGCCGGGCCAGGGCCGTGATGCGTGCGTCGGATAAGCGGCTCATAGGACGAAGCTGCGCTCTTCGGCCAGACGCTGGGTAATCATCTGGACAACTTTATGGCGGTCGACGGCCTGACCGGCCGGCATATGCGCCTCGGCCAGCCGTTCGGCTTCACGCCGCAATTCCTCTTCCTGGCGGAAATTCTCCAGCAGGGCCTGGGCGAGCTGCGCCGCGCTGCGTCGCGGCTCGGTCTGGAGCTGGAGCAGGCCTTTCTCACTCAGGCTGCGGACCAGGGCTTCGGCCGCCGCCCGGCACTCGGCTTCGGAATACCGCATGGTCTATTCCATATCCGGCAAGCCGACGCTTTGGCAAGCCCGCCTTGACAATAAAACTGCAGTTTGCGATGGGATGGGCGATGGCATCCCGGCCGCAACACCCTCGCCCGTCCCAGCCGCCTTTTCCGGCCAACGCCTGGGAGCACGTCCTGGCCAGCCTTGAGGAAGGCATTGTCGTCATTGATCGGGATCAGCGGATCGCCTTTCTCAACCCGACCGCCGCAACGCTCATCGGTCAGTCGCTGGCCCAGATCGGCCAACAGCCGTACAGCCAGGTCTTTGCCGCCAACGCCTGGATCGTCGATATCATTGAGCGGACGCGGAACTCCAGCTACAGCTCAACCGCCGGCGAAGGGATGATTACCGGTCGCCTGCAGCGGCTGAAACCGGTCCGGGCGATCTGTTCGCCGATCTTCAACGATGAGGTCCGGTTTCTGGGGCTGAGTCTCGTCCTGCACGATTTGAGCTACCAGAAAGAGCTGGCCGAAGACGCCCAGCGCGCCGATCATCTGGCCCAGCTGGGGGTGGTTGTCGCCGGGTTGGCGCACGAAATCAAAAACCCGCTGGCCGGCATCCGGGGGGCGGCTCAGCTGCTGCACAGTCGGCTCAGCAGCGCGCCGGCGAACCAGACGGCGGACGAGTATACCACGGCCATGATTCGAGAAATCGACCGCTTGGGCGCGCTGTTGGAACAGCTGATGCAACTGACCGCCCCGCTGCGCCTCGACCGGCGACCGATCAATGTCCATAAGGTCCTGAGCGACGTGCTGCTGCTGGAACGAGAAACCGTTTCGCCCGGGGTCGAGATCCGCACCCATTTTGACCCCAGTTTACCGGATGTGTTGGGGGATGAAGCGTCTCTGGCCCAGGTGTTTCGCAATCTCATCAAGAACAGCCTCCAGGCCCTGAACGGCTGCTCCCACGGCAGCCTGAGCCTGTCAACCCGGATGGCGACCGACTTCCATCTGGTGCGCGGTGAGCCCGAGCAACGGGGGCGCTTCCTGTCCATCGACTTCGCCGATAACGGGCCGGGGATTGCCGCCGAGCATCTGTCCCAACTCTTCACCCCCTTCTTCACCACCAAAAGCCAGGGGACGGGCCTGGGACTTCCCGTCAGCCAACGGATCATCGCCCAGCACGGCGGCATCATCCGGGTCGAGAGCGAATTCGGCCAAGGCGCGCACTTCCAGGTCTATCTCCCCATCAGTCCCCACACAGGCGAACGAGGATGACCACCTGGATAAGACAATACCCTCGTCCCCCTCTCTCGCAGCCGTGACCAGCCATGCCACACACCACGCCTTTTGGCACTCCTCCGGGCACGATTCTGATTGCCGACGACGAAGAACTCATCCGACGTGTTCTGGCCGACACCCTGCGCGATCAGGGCCATACGGTCCAGACGGTGGACAACGGCGCCCTGGCCTGGGAAGCGCTGACAACCAGGGCGTTTGACCTGGCACTGCTCGACATCCGCATGCCGGAGCGCAGCGGTCTCGATATTCTCCTCCAGGCTCAGCAAGAACCCCGGCCAGACCGCCGGCCGCACACGCCGATCATCATCATGACCGGCCAGACCACCCTCGATAACGCCATCGAGGCCATGAAGCGCGGGGCGTTTGACTACCTGACCAAACCCTTTGACCTCGAAGAAGTCAAAGCCCTGGTTCTGCGCGCCCTGGAAGTCGGTCGCCTGACCGAGAGCCAGCCGGCGGCGCCGGTTGCTGCGGTCGAGGGGCGTGGCGAGCATATCATCGGCCAGAGCCCGGCCATGCAGCAGGTGTACAAGACCATCGGCCGCATTGTGAAGAGCGATGCGACCGTGCTGCTGCAGGGGGAGAGCGGGACGGGCAAAGAACTCGTCGCGCGGGTCATTCACCACCACTCGCCCCGCTGGCGAGCCCCGTTTATCGGCATCAACTGTTCGGCCATACCGTTTGACCTGCTGGAAAGCGAATTCTTTGGCCATGAGCGCGGGGCGTTCACCGGCGCGGTCGAGCGGCGGATCGGCAAATTTGAACAGGCCAGCGAGGGCACCCTGTTTCTGGACGAAGTGGCCGACATGCCGCTGGCCCTGCAGGCCAAACTGTTGCGGGTCCTGCAAGAACGAGAAATCACCCGGGTCGGCGGCCGGGACGTGGTTCGCGTCAACACCCGGATCATTGCCGCCACCAACCAGGACCTGAGCCTGGCGGTCAAGGAACAGCGTTTTCGGGAAGACCTCTTTTTCCGCCTCCAGGTCGTGCCCATCACCCTGCCCGCCCTGCGGCAGCGACGGGAGGATATTCCGGTCCTGACCGCCTATTTTCTGGACAAGATCAACCGCGAGATGGAGACCCAGATCAGCGGCGTGACACCCGAGGCCGAGGCCACGCTGGTCCACCACTCGTGGCCGGGCAACGTCCGTGAACTGGAAAACACCCTGCTGCGGGCTGCGGTCCTGGCCCCCGGGCGTCTCCTGACCCAGACCGACCTGTCGCTGCCGGTCGCCTCGTCCAGCCTGCCGGACAATTTTTCCGACCTGTCGCTCGAAGAACTGGTCCGGCGCAAGCTGAACGCCTCTTTCCAGCATCACGCCTCGCTCGACAGCGGTGATTTATACGAGCGGATTCTGGCCCAGGTCGAAAAACCCTTGATTGAGCTGACCCTGGAGTATACCTCTGGCAATCAGCTCAAGGCGGCCGAGTTGCTCGGCATCAATCGCAACACGCTGCGCAAAAAAATGACCAGCCTGAAGATCGAACGAAAATAAATGCCTGCCTTCTCTTTTCCAAGTCCGCTGTACGCCATTGCCGATACGCTGGGCCGAGCCGAGCTGTCGTGTCCTGAACTGGCCCGCCAGATGTGCGCCGGTGGAGCCCGGCTGATCCAGCTGCGTTTCAAGGAGCGGTCGGCTCGCGACTTTCTGCACATCGCCCGCCAGCTGCGGACCATCTGCCGCCAACACGGCTGTCTGCTGATCATCAACGACCGGGCCGACATCGCCCGCGCGATTGACGCCGACGGGCTGCATATCGGCCAGGACGACCTGCCCTACGCTGCGGCGCGCCGGGTGTTGGGGCCGGACAAGATTATCGGGGTTTCCACCCATGACCCGGCCCAGGCTGTGGCGGCCGAGCGCGAGGGCGCGGATTATATCGGCTTTGGGCCTCTGTTCGGCACCCAGACCAAGACGACCGGCTATACCGCCCGAGGGCTCGATCAGCTGCGCGAGATTCGGAACCAGACCAGCCTGCCGATTGTCGCCATTGGCGGCATCAGCACCGAGCGGGCGCCGGCCGCTCTGGCCGCCGGCGCCAATGCCGTGGCGATGATCAGCGATATTGTCCTGAGTCGGCAGGTCGAGGCGAAAGTCCGCCAGACCGTGCAGCAGCTGTCTTTGGTCAGGAGTCCCTGACCCCCAGGCAGCGGCAGGCTGCACGCCTTCACAACAGTTTCACCAGCGCTGCGACCACCCCAACCGCTACGACCATCATCGAGCCGAGGCGCAGCGTCATCCGCGTCTCCAACTCTTTCAGGTCGTGGGTCAGGCGGGCTTCCAATTCTTTTAGATCCCGCTTGGTCGCCAACTTCTCGTCAATCAATGTCGCCTGCGACCGGGCCAGGACCTCTGCCTGCTCTTCCGGCATCCCGGCCTGGGTCAACTCCTTAGACGAAAGCATGGGTGTCAAACGCTATCGAAGCCATGCATGCTCCTTAGACATCAGGTCCCAGCAGCCGTATCACCCCGGACACTTCGGCCCCGTGGTAGCAGAGCCCAGCTGAGCTATCAACGGGCGCTGGCGGGTCCCTCTGGACTCAGAACCTTCAGCGGCCCTCACCCCTCCTCCCAAGTCTCCTCTCCCATCTCCGTATCTTCGACCAAGTTCTCAAAGCGCGTGTACTCCCGGCGGAAGACGAGACGTACCGTGCCGGTCGGACCGTTGCGCTGTTTGCTGATAATCACCTCGGCCACACCTTCGTCCTGTGACTCTGCGTTGTACATCTCATCCCGGTAGATGAACATGATGACGTCCGCGTCCTGCTCGATACTGCCGCTCTCACGAATATCCGACATGACCGGTCTCTTGTCGCTCCGCAGCTCGACCTGGCGGTTGAGTTGGGAGAGCGCGATAATCGGGACATTCAGATCCTTGGCCAGGGCCTTGAGACTGCGGGAGATCTCGGACAGCTCCTGGTTCCGGTTTTCCTGTGCGGTCAGCCCCCGCATAAGCTGGAGGTAATCAACGATAATCAGCCCAACGTCCGCTTCGCGTTTGAGCCGACGCGACTTGGCCCGCATCTCTAACACGTTCTGGGCCGGCGTATCGTCAATAAAGATGGGCGCTTCAGACAGATGACTAGCGGCCATAGCCAAACGCGGAAAGTCACGCTCGCCTAAGTAGCCGGTGCGGACCTTGACCAGATCCACTCGCGCTTCAGAGCACAACATACGCAACATGAGTTGGTCCTTTGCCATCTCCAGCGAGAACACGCCGACGGCCGTGTTGTTGTGCAGGGCGACATGCTGGGCGATGTTCATCACAAGGCTGGTTTTCCCCATGCTGGGCCGCGCACCAACAATGATCAGATCGGACGGCTGCAAGCCGGCGGTGATACGGTCAAGGTCAAGGAAGCCGGTCGGCACACCGGTGACCAGCTCTTTGCGCTCGTACAGCTGCTCAACCATTTTGATCGTGTCCATGACCATATCGCCAACCTTGGTAAAGGCCGGGCGGACACGCTGTTCGGACACGTCAAAAATGAGGCGTTCAGCTTCGTCGAGAAAGGCTTCAATATCATCCTGGCTGCCGTAGCAGCGCTCGGTGATGTCCGTAGACACGCGGATCAGGCTGCGTATGACCGCCTTCTCACGCACGATCCGGGCGTAGGTAGCGATATTGGCTGCACTCGGCACGCGGTCGACCAATGCAGCCAGAGAGGCGGCCCCGCCGATGTCGGGCAGTTCGCCTTGGGCGCGGAGCCGGTCGCTCAGGGTCACGAGGTCAATCGGCGCACCCTGCTTGCTCAAGCTGAGCATGGTTTGGAAGATTTTGCGGTGTGACTCACGGTAGAAGTCATCAACCCCCATAACCTCAAGCACCCGGTCGAGGGCGGTATCATCGAGCAGGATGCCACCCAGGACGGATTCCTCGGCGTCTAAATTCTGGGGAGGGACTTTGCGGAGAGTGTCTTCAAGGCTAGCCACGGTAGCTCTGAAACATACTCAAAGCCTCGTCCCGGAGCAAGCGCTACAGCGCTAATGGGCTAGTCGTCCAGCGTGTGTCGCACATACCCGAACAGGCGGCTGAGCTGCGCCAGGCCGTCCGCAATCCGTGGTCCGTACCAGCACAGCGCCATACCATCGACACAGTACAGGTGGCCCATTTTGCCGGCGACGGTGTGAGCCAGCGGTTTCAGGTGGACCAGGTGTTTGGCGGCAAACGGATACGGCTCGCTCGGCAGCACCACGACCTGCGGGTCGGCCGCCGCCACCTCGTCCAGGCCGACGGTGCAGTAGCGCTCGGCCCTGGCGCGGAAGATATTCTCCCCACCGCACGTCCACAGCATATCATCGCTATAGGTCTGGGCGTTAAACGACATCCACGGCTTGCGCCAAATCGGGCAGAAGACGCGGACGCGGGGCTGGCGCTCGAGGTCGCCGGCCAGCTGGTCGGCCTGCTGGCGCAGGGCGCGGGCCAGCGCCCGGCCGTCTTCCGAACGGCCAGTCAGCCGGCCCAGGCGTTCGATCATGTCGATCCCATCCCTGACCGTGCGGGGAGCGGTCACGTACACGCACAGGCCGTGCTCCTCCAACCAGCTGAAATCTTCGCGCCGGTTTTCCTCTTCGTTCAGGATGACCACATCGGGCCGTAGACGGAGAATGGCTTCGAGGTCCGGGTCCTTGGTGCCGCCGACCTTGGTCAGACCGGCCACCTGTTCGGGCGGATGGGTACAGAATCGGGTCACCCCAACAACAGACGCTCCCGCGCCAAGGGCGAACAGGGTCTCGGTGATGCTCGGCACCAGCGACACAATCCGCTGCGGACAGGCGGGCAGGGAGAGCGGACGCTGGAGTTCATCAACACAGTCCATACCGACCCCATCGGCCTAGCGGCCTTGAGACTCCAGAATAGCCTCCAACTGTTGCTTCTCCTCCGGCGTATAGTCTTCCTCAAGCGAGGCTGGGGCGGCCTCTCGGCTGGGGGGAGCCTGGCTCACCCGGGGCTGAAAAATTCCCATCCGACGCGCTTCTTTGTCGAGAAACATCACCAGACCGAGAAAACCGAGCACGACCACACAGCCGATGATGAGCAGAAATTTGGAGACCAGGCCGCGCCGCTTTTTTCGGCGCGGCGCGGCTTTTTTTCTGCGGGCGGGAGTCTTGCGGGTCACCCTTTTTCTTTGCTCAGCCATTGGTCGTCTCCCTCCTCAACACAATCCACTCAGACGGGCAACGATCTCTGCTGGCCGGGGTGCTCAGCGTTGCCCGTCTCGCCTCTCAAGGCTGGCTTAAGGGCGGAGCCGAAGACGCGCCCAAGACCGCCCGGACAGCCTCCCAGCCGCTGCGCTGATGCCAGCCCTCGACCCCGTTGTACCACTTGAGACCGACCGACTGAAGACGCCGGCTG
>WTHE01000152.1 GCA_011523315.1 Candidatus Binatota bacterium | reverse complement strand
CTTGGCGCCCTGGTCGAAAATACGGCCTGCGCCGCCACCCCTACCCTGGACGCGCTGGGCGAGGGCGGCCTGGCCCGCCAGCTGCGCGCCCACGGCACTGCGGTCGGTCTGCCCTCGGACGCCGACATGGGCAACTCCGAGGTCGGCCACAATATCCTGGGCGCAGGCCGTATTTTCGACCAGGGCGCCAAGCTGGTTGACTCGGCAATCGAACGCGGCACGATCTGGAACGGGACGTGGCAGACCATCATGCGCCACCTCCAGGAGACGGGCGGCGCCCTGCACCTGATCGGTCTGGTGTCGGACGGTAATGTCCACTCCCACGAAAAGCAGCTGTTCGCCCTGATCGGGCGGGCCGCCGACGAGGGCCTGCCACGGCTGTATGTCCACGCCCTGCAGGACGGCCGCGACGTGCCCGAGACCTCGGCTTTGGTGTACATCGACCGGCTGGAAGACGTGCTGGCCGGCGTGCGAGAGACCGGGAAAGACTACTGGATTGCGTCCGGCGGCGGGCGGATGACGACGACGATGGACCGCTACGAGGCCGACTGGGCCATGGTCGAACGCGGCTGGAAGGCCCAGGTACACGGCATCGGCCGGGCGTTTCCGAGCGCCCGCAGCGCGATTGAGACCTACCGCCAGGAAACCCCCGGCATTGCCGACCAGTTTCTGCCCGAGTTCGTGGTGAGCGGTCCCGACGGCCGGCCGCGCGGTCCGGTTCAGGACGGCGACGCGGTGATCTTCTTCAACTTTCGGGGCGACCGCGGGCTGGAAATCTCTCAGGCGTTTGAGGCCGGCCCGGAGTTTGACAAATTCGACCGCGGGCGTGTGCCCCAGGTCGTGTACGCGGGCATGATGTTATACGATGGGGATCTCCAGATTCCCCGGCGCTATCTCGTCTCCTCGCCCGAGGTCGAGCGGCCGGTCAGCGAGTACCTGGCCCACACCGGGGTGCGGCAGCTGGCCTGCTCGGAGACCCAGAAATTCGGCCATGTGACCTATTTCTGGAACGGAAATCGCTCGGGCAAGTTCGATGAGAACAGCGAGGAGTATATCGAGATTCCGTCCGATCAGGTGCCGTTCGATGAAGCCCCGTGGATGAAGTCGGCCGAAACCGCGCAGACGGTCATTCAGGCCATCCACACCGGCGACTTCCCCTTCATCCGGGTCAATTTTGCCGCCGGGGACATGGTCGGCCACACCGGCAAGATTGACGCTTCAATTACTGCGGTTGAAGAGGTTGACCGGGCGCTGGGCCGCATCCTGCCCGCAGTCTTGGCCAGCAAGGGCTGTCTGGTCGTCACCGCCGACCACGGCAACGCCGAAGACATGGTCCAGCGCGACCTGTCCCAGCACCCCCTGCTGGGCGTAGACGGCAAGCCGCAGCCCCGGACCTCCCACTCGCTGAACCCGGTTCCCTTTTTCGTGGTCGAGGGCGACGGGCGGGTCTTTTCGCTACGGGACGACCTGCCCGGAGCCGGCCTGGCCAATGTCGCCGCGACCCTGCTGGAACTGCTCGGCTACCAGCCACCCGAGGAGTTCGAGCCGAGTCTGCTCAAACCCTAAGCCGCGTGTTCGGCCGGCTCCCCGGCCAGCCGTCTGACAATCAGTTCCAGCAGGTACAGCCCCACGGCCAGCGGCAGCAGATACGGCAAAAGCGGCCGGGCTTGGGGCGGACCGGCGGCGTGCACGACGCTGTCGGGGTCTGGGTTCAGGCTCCCGCCGGTGGCGTGGGCCAGGCTTTCCAACAGGACCAGATTCGGCTCGGGCTGCGGCACTTCTCCCCTCGGGTTCGGAGCCGGCACGGTGTAGCCCAGCGGACCCAGCGTCTCGCCGGACGGCAGGCGGAGGTCAATGCGGTAATCGCCCGGCTCAGGCTTGGCATACACCGCCTGGTAGTGGCCGGGCGCCAGGCGGTCCAGGGACACGGAGTGGCTCGTGCCGCCCGGCAGGCGGAGGTCGGCAGTGGCCGACCGGCCGTGCTCCCGGCTGGCGTGCGAGAAGAGGTCCATGACCAGCCCCTGCCCGGTGTGACCCAGCTCGACGACAAAGTCGGTCTGCTTCTCCTGTCTGGTGTGCCCGCTCCAGCGGACGACCTGTTCCCAAAAGCCGCTGAACCCGTCCCAGCCGATCCACGGTGCCGACCAGCGGCCGTTGGCGTCCGAGGCGAAGGCCACGGCCCGGCCCTGCCCGTAGGTCCACGAGGCGAGCAGCGGCGGCGAGGCCCCGTCCACTCTCAGTGACACGTCGCTGCGGGCGCCGGGCTTGAGCCGCACCTCGACATAGCCCTTGACCTGCGGCAGCCGAAGCGCGGCCAGCCCCGCGAGCAGGGGCGAGCGCGGGTTGGGGATGGGGGTGAACTCCTGCTCCAGCATGGTCTTTTCTTGGGCGGTATCCTCAAGCTCACCGATGAACAGCTCGGGCAGGCTGGAGGGGTCGGTGGTATGGTGGAACGCCCCGCCGCCATAGTCGGCCAGACGCGACAGCAGGCGCAGGTTGGGCTGGCGTCCGACCGCGATCGTCGAGATGGTCATGCCGAGTTCCTGGCGCATGACCGATACCAGGTCGAGGTACGCGCTGCCGCTGCCGCCGGTTTCGCCATCGGTCAGGATCACCACATGCTTGCGGGTGGCGTGTTGACGCTCCAGCTGACGTTTGGCCTCTTCCAGGGCGGGCAACAGATACGTCCCGCCGGCCGCCCTGAGCCTGTCGATCCGCGCTTCTACCTCGGGGCGGATCTTGCCCATATAGCTCAGCGGAATGACGGGAAACGGTTCCTTATCAAAGCCGATAACGCCAAACAGGTCGCTGTCTTTGAGGTTGCGGGCCACGCCGCGCACGCCGGCCAGGGCGAACAACAGCCGCTGTTCGCGGCGCATGCTGCCCGATTTGTCGATCACCAGCATCACGGCCGTCCGCTTTTCCTCTTTTTGGGGTGGCGTCAGCACCACCGGCAGGGCGTGCTCGACCGGCGTGCCAACGTAGCCGCCCAGCCCCAGGCTCGATTCGCCGCCGACCATGATCAGGCCCCCCCCGTCGCGCACATAGGTCCGCAGACGGCTCGGCAGGGCCGCCGGCAGGCTATGCCTGTCCACATTGTTCAGGATGACCGTGCCGAACGACTCCGGGGCCGGTAGCGTCGATGAGGAAGAGACACGCGGAGCCCGGACTTCAAACCCGCGACTGCTGAGCGCCTGGCGCAAATAGCGGTTGTCGCGTTCACGGGCACTGAGCAATAAGACCGTATCGGGCCGACTGACCCGGACCCAGGCGACCGCCCGGTTATCGTCCGGGTGGGCGTCCTGCACGTCCGAGGCCGGGGTCAGCGTGGCCCGGAGCGGAATCAACCCGTCGTCGGACAGGCTGATCGCACGGGTCAGCACGGAAACACCCGGCGGCAGACTGACGACACCCTGCCACACCGGCTGATCACGCTGGCGCAGCGCCAACTCGGCCTCAACACGACCGGAGTGGGTGTTGTCGAGGACGAGGCGCAGCGTCACGCCATCGCCTTTTTGCACGACCTGCGGGGCGCCGATACGCTGGATGGCGAGGTTCGGCAAGCGCTCGGCGCCCGGCGGCGCCAACGGATACAGGCGCTGGCGGCGTTCGGCCAGCAGGGGCAGGAGCGGGGCGGCCGAGCCGACCGTCTCCCAGCCGTCGCTCAGCACATAGGTCGTCCGGCCCGGTTGCTCGGCCAGAATGCCGGTCAGGGCGGCGGCCAGGTTGCTGTGCTCAAGCTGTAAGCGCGGGGGCGGGGCGAGCAGCAGAGCCTCAGCCTCGCTCCACGGCAGCCACTGGCGGGTGCCGGCAAACAGCAGGGTCGGCGTGTCGGGCGTCGGCGCCAGGCGTCGGACAGCGGTGTCCCGCATCCAGCGGCGCTGGTCGAGGGTCAGGCTGTGGGAAACGTCAAAGGCCAGCAGCGGGCCGCGGACCGTTCCCGGCTGGAGGCTGTGACAGCCGGCGGCAATCAGAATCAACACCCCGACCAGCAGGGAGTGCAGGGCCAGGCTGAGGCGTCCCAGCCCGGACCGCAAGGAACGCCGCTGCACCAGCCACAGCAGGGGCAGGCCGGCAAACAGCCACAAGAATGCGGGCCGCTCAAAGGCCAGGGGCGGCAGCCAGCCCGCGAGGGAAAAAACGGTGTCCATAAGAAAGCCGTGGAACGAGGCGGCGGCCGGTCACGCCCCGTTCCCGCTTCTCCCTTCCTCCCGCCCGACAAGCCAGCGTTCCAGACCCAGCAGCAGCAACACACCGACAACGATCCACGGCCAGACCGGGCGCTGAGCCGTTTGCTCCGACTGCGTTGGGGTGGAAACGTCCAGGCGCAGGGGCCGCCCGAGACGGGACTCCTCGGCACTGCCGAGATTGACGGCCAGGCGGCGCTGGTGTCCATGCTCGGTGACCCGATAGACCCCCTGCTTGAGCAGGCTCAGACTCCGACCAAGGACAGGGACGGTTTGGCCGTCCGGGCCGGAGACCTGCGGCGCCTGGCCAGTCAGGCTGAGGCTCGCCCCGGTTGTCAGACTGGGCGTGCGGCCGGCCTGACCGGCCAGCCAGTCCAGCAGATTCAGGGTCAGAATCGAGGCCGGCAGATTTTGCCGGCCCAGATACGGCAACAGGTCAAATCCGACAGCGGCGTAGCGATAGCCGCGTCGCTCGCCGGCCAGGATCAGCGGTCCGGGCGTGGCGTGTACGACCGTCGTGCTCCAGGCCGGCGGCGAGAAGGCGTGACCGAAGGCGGGCCGCAGCAGCGGGAAATGCACATAGCGCACCAGCGGGTGGCCGACCGTCCAGCGGGTGATGTCAGGTCCGGCGGCCGCCCGGCCCAGAGGAAAGACGGCGTTACCCTCGGGCGGCAGCACGAAGGCGGCATTGCTCGGCGGCAAGCTGTCGGGTGCGGTCAGGTGAAAGAGGACAAACGGAAAACGGGCGGCCATGTCCGGGCGGTAGTCCTGGGGGCTGACCTGATCAAGCCTGAGAGCGGGAATCCGGGACAGACGCGCCGCGCCTTGGGGCAGCGGGCTGACCAGCAGGCCCGAGACCGACCCCAGCTCGGGCAGGACGGCGTGGGCCGCATTATCCAGCTCAAGCCCGTCTTCGATCAGCAGCCGCGCCCGGTAGGTGCGGGCCACCGGCACGTCAGCAAAAGAAAAGGTCTGATCCTGAGCAGGGGGGAGCGATTGGAGTTCCTGGCCGGTCTCGGCATCTTCAAGGCTGATCCGCCAGCCCTCCGCAGGCGCCGTGCCCACGACCCGCAGCGTGGCTTCGACCGCCTCGGGGAAAAAGGGGCTGCGGTGCAGCCGAAAGCCGCTGATCCCAAGATTCGGACCAGCCTCACCCAGCCGGACCACCGAGACCTGCGGCGGAGCGGACGAGACCAGAGTGCTAGCCAGAGGTCTATCGGTGAAGAAGACCAGACGCTGAAAGCCGTCCTCGGCCAGCAGCTGGGCGAAAAAAACAGACAGGACCGCGTCGCTCGGATCGGGCGTATCGGTGACCTCGATCCCTGCCAGCAGCCGGTCCAGAGACGGCTCCGACCACTCGCCGGCCAGGCTGGTATCGGCAATCTTCTGGGGAGAGGGCGCCGAGGTGAACAGCCCGATGCGTTCTCCCTCAGGGATCGTTGCCAGGCGGGACCCCAGCGCGTGTTTGGCCAGCTCGAACACCCGCGCAACGCCGTCCGGGGCGCGCGCCTGCATACTGGCAGAGGTATCGAGCACAAAGGCGACCGAGCCGCCGGGGCTGCGCACGACCGGCTGGGCCGCGATCAGAATCAAGAGCAGGAGGATCAGCAGGTGCAGGAAAAACAGCGGCGAGAGCCGGAGCCGACCCCACATGCCCTGCCTGGCCGAGGCGGCCAGCCCCTCGTACAGAAACAGGCTGGGGACAACGACCCGCCTGGCCCGCCGACGGAAGAGATACGGCAGGAACAACGCGGGCAGGGCCAGCAACAGGGGAGCTGCGGACGACGCGGACAGCAGGGCAAAATCCATGTGACGCCGACCCTCAGCTCAGCACGCCCAGGGCCGGCAGTTCGCGCAGGACGAAATCGTGCACATCGCCCGCCGCCGCCCCGGCCACGAACTGCGCGTAGCGCACCCCGGCCTGATGGCACGAGCTGCGCAGCTCCCGGTTGTGACGCGCCAGACGCTCGACATAAGCGCGTTTGGCCCGGGCATCGAAACGGATCAGGGCCGAGCCGCCGCCCTCGCTGTCCACAAAACGCGCGCCGGCCGGCCGCAGCGGCGGGTCGGTCTCGGTGCGGCCCAACACCTGGATGACCGCCAGGTCGAAGTTGGCCGCCCGCAGCAGGTTGAGCGAGGTGTGAAACACGTCCATGGAAAAGAGGAAATCCGACACCCAGATGGCTTTGCCCGGCCGGTGCAGGGTGTGCAAATGACGCGCCAGAGCGGTCGGCGGGTGCAGCTGGCCCTGGGGCTGGAGGCCGGCTAAAAAATCGTGGAGTTGGATGAAACGCCGCCGACCGCGAAAAAACGGCGTGGCCGGCTCGGTCTCGGTACTGCTCAGGGCGTGCAGTTTGACCGCGTCGTCCCCGGCCAGCACGATATAGGCCAGGGCCAGCGTCAGATCGCGCGCCGCAGCATACTTCGCATCGCCGCTGGGGTGGGCCATTGAGGCGCTCAGGTCGAGGAACAGGTAGGTGTACAGGTCTTCTTCTTCCTGGAAGAGCTTGATGTAGTGGCGGTCGGTGCGGCAGTACAGCTTCCAGTCAATAGAGCGCGGGTCGTCGCCCGGGGTATAGGGGCGATAGTCGGCGAACTCGAGACCGGCCCCACGCCGGGGCGACGCATGCCGGCCCGGACGGCTGCCGACAAATTTACGTCGTGACCGAAGCTGGAGGGTTTCCAGCCGAGCCAGAAATTGGGGCGTGAAAACTGCGGGCAACATAGCTTCTCGCAGGTGTGAGAACAGCGCAGCGACGGCTCTCCCGATCCTACCAGACCCAGCGGCCGGGGCTAGGCCATCGCCCTGCATCGCCCGGAGTAGCCGGATTCCGACACCGTCGCTATAAAAGACGGATGCTGACCGTGCGCGTACCCTGGATGTTGCTCTTCATCCTCGCCGCGTGGGCTGCCGG
>WTHE01000635.1 GCA_011523315.1 Candidatus Binatota bacterium | reverse complement strand
CAACTGGAATTGGGACACCGGCTGTCAGTGCTGCGTCCCCCATCTCCACGGCATTGAAGGCGCTGGTCCCTGAAATGTTGCGCATTCCCCAAGCGGAAAGGAGGACCCCATGCAAAAGCTCATTTTCCCCATACGGTATCTTCGCCTTACCATCACCGCGGCTCCCGCCGCAAAACTCCGGGGCCTGGCCCCGCCCGGCTGGCTCACCCCGGCCGTGGCCCTGCTCCTGCTGTACGCCGCGCTGTATCCCCCCGCTCTGGCCTGGGCACAAGAACTGGCCCCGGTCGCCACCATCGCAAAGAACATCAGCGATTTTATAGTGGGTCCTTTTGCCCGCTCCGTCGCTATCATTGGTCTCGCCGCCTGCGGCTTCCTGGCGTTCGCCGGGCGCATGCCCTGGTCCGTGGCTATCGCGGTCATCGCCGGTATTGTCTTGGTGTTTGGCGCAACCACAATCGTCAATGAGATAGCCGACATCGCCGGAGCGGAGGGCGGAGGCGAATAGGGCAATGGAGCGCCAACGCGACATGCTCTTTCTCGCCCTCACGCGCCCCGCAATGGTGTGGGGCGTGACGTACAGCTTTCTCGTCGTCAACCTCATCGCAACGGGGATGCTCTTTGTATGGACGGGCAGCTTTCTGACCATCCTCATCGGCGTACCCGTGCATATCCTCGGCTATGTGGCCTGTCTGCGAGAGCCGCGTCGCTTCGATCTCTGGTGGGTGCGGCTCCGCTACACCCTGCCCACCCAAACCCGGTTTTTTTGGGGTGGTAATTCGTATCGCCCCTAGAGAGGAGGTCTGCCGATGCCTGCCGATGCCCTTGCGCTCCGCTTGACTCAGCATGGAAAGATCGCGGCCAAAGAGATCGACGTGGCCGACTTCATTCCCTACACCCGCCATGTCGATCAGGAGACGTTGGCGACAAAAAACGGGGAACTGCTCCAGATTGTGAAGCTGGAAGGCTACCCGTTTGAGACAGCCGATGACGCGACCCTGGATGGCCTCAAGGACACCCGCAACACCCTCACCCTGGCCTTGGCCTCCAGTCGCCACGTTCTCTATCACCATCTGGTGCGCCGCCGGGTCGAAGCCGACATCGGCGGGGATTTTACCGGCTTTGCGGCCGCTGTGGATACCGCGTGGAAACGGCGGCTCGAGCGCACCCGCCTGTATGTCAATGACTTGTATTTGACCGTCCTGCGCCGTCCTGCGCCGGGCCTGGCGGGCCTGGTCGATTGGGTGCGGGGCCTGTTCACCGACCATGAGCTGCGCCGGCGCGAGGAGGACCGGGCCGACAGCCTGCGGGAGCTGCACGATGCGACGGACAGCATCATCAAGACGCTGGAAAAGTATCGGCCTCGGCTCCTGACCACCTATCAGCAGGACAGCCGGATTTACTCCGAGCCGTTGGAACTGTTGTTCTACCTGCTCAATCAGGAACGCCGGTCGGTGCTCCTGCCGGCCGGGCCGATTGACGCCTACCTGCCGAGCAAGCGGCCGTTCTTCGCCAAAGAGGTGTGTGAGCTGCGCGGGGCCGCGCCAGCGGATCAGACCTACGGGGCCATGCTGGCGATCAAGGACTATGCCGATACGACATGGGCCGGGATGCTGGATGAGCTGACCGAGCTCCCGTTTGAAATGACGGTGACGCAGGGCTTCATGTTTGACGAGCGCGCCGTGGCGCTCGAAAAGCTCAACCGCCAGGGCCGAGTTATGGAGGCCGCCCAAGACGCGGCCGCCTCGCAGCGGAATGACTTGTACGCGGCGGCGGACGATTTGGCGTCCAATCGGATCGCCTTCGGCGGCCATCACCTGTCCGTGCTGCTCACCAGCCCGGACGAAAATCAGCTGGAGCAGGCGTTAACCGAAACCACGGCCAAGCTCATGCAGCGGGGCATCATTGCCGTGCGGGAGGACGTGAACTTAGAGCCGGCCTTCTGGGCGCAGCTCCCCGGCAACCATCAATTCATTGCGCGCCGTGCCGATATTTCGTCGCTGAATTGGGCGGCCTATGCCAGCCTGCATAATTACCCGGCGGGCAAGCGCACCGGGAATCATTGGGGGGGGTGTATCTCGCTCCTGCAAACCAAAAGCTCGACGCCCTACGCCTTCAACTTTCACGCCCATGATGTCGGCAACTTCACCGTGGTCGGACCGACCGGGACCGGCAAAACGGTGGTCCTCACCTTCTTGCTAGCTCAAGCCCAGCGCCACCACCCCGTGTCGTACTTCTTCGACCGGGACCGAGGTGCGGAACTCTGTATCCGCGCCCTGGGCGGGTGGTATAGCGTCCTGCGGCCCGGCGACCCCTCGGGGCTGAACCCCCTCCAGCTCCCCGATACGCCGGAAAACCGCAGCTTTCTGCGGGGCTGGCTAGCCACCCTGGTCCGCCCGGCGGATGGCAGCCCCCTGTCCGCCACGGACCAGGCGGTTATCGCCCGCGCCGTCAATGCCAACTATGACGCGAACATCACCCACGGCCACCGCCGTCTTGCCGTCCTCAGTGAGCTGTTTTCCGGGCATGAATCGAGCGAGGGCGGCAACAGCCTGGCCGCCCGTATCCGGCCGTGGTGTAAAGACGGCGAACGAGCCTGGTTGTTCGACAATGCGGAGGACAAGTTGCCGGAAGCCCGCATCCAGGGCTTTGACTTGACCTACGTCCTCGATGATCCGATTGCCCGCGTCCCGCTCCTGCTCTACCTGTTCCATCGGATCGAACAGAGCCTGACCGGGCAAAAGGCGCTTGTCTTCCTGGATGAGGGGTGGCGAGCCTTGGATGACCCGGTGTTTGAAGAGAGCTTGCGGGGCTGGCTCAAAACCATCCGCAAGAAAAACGGCCTGGTCGGGTTTGGGACACAATCCGCCAGTGACGTTGTCGATACCCGCATTGGGCCGACCATCCTTGAACAGTGTCGGACGCAGCTGTTCATGCCGCATTTCAAAGCCGACGCGCGGGGCTATTGTGCGGGCTTTGGCCTCACGCCCCATGAACTCTCGGTCGTCCAACACCTCGGCGACAGCAGCCGCTGCTTTCTCGTCAAGCACGATGCCACGTCCGTCGTGGCGCGCTTGGACTTGTCCGGAGAGGACGACATTTTAGCGGTCCTCTCCGGCCGGGAAGAAACCGTCCAACTGCTCGACGACATCCGCGCCGAGGTCGGAGACGATCCGGCCGTCTGGCTCCCGGTTTTCCAGGAAAGGAGGAAATCCTTATGACACCGCCTCTTCGTCTCTCTCTCCCCATCTTGGCCCTCACAGGGCTGCTCTGGGCGGCCACGCCCTCCCCAGCGACCGCTCAGGGCATCCCCGTCACCGATAGCAGCGCCATCGCGCAAATTGTCCTGACCTTGACCGAACTCCAGAACATCTACGGTCGGCAGGACCTGGAGCTGCAAGAAGCGTTGCGCCTCACCCGGTCTATTGTCGGCTGCGAGGCCCCGCCGTGTAACCTCGGCCTGGGAACGCTGCACCAAACCCCCGAGCTACGCCGGATACGCCGGTCCTTGCCTCGCCTGATGCGCGACCTCAACCGCTTGGGCGAGCTGGACGTCGACCCGAACCTGGCGCGCAGCATGGCCTTGTATGGGAATTTGACGGATCGGTATGGCCTGCTCGAAGAGGCCGCCTATCAGCCCGGCGATCCGGACGCACCGTATGCCCAAGCGTGGCGCGCGGATCGGGACGCGCAACTGGCGGCGGCGGTGAGCGCCGAGGTGGCCTATGAAAACCTGGAGCCGCGCCAGGACTTGTACGATCAGCTCACGGATGAACTGGACGCGCGGGACAGCGTGAAAGAATCGGTGGATATTTTGGCCCATCTCACGGCAGAAAACGGCCGGTTGTTGATGGAGCTGATTCGGTTGCAGTCGGCCGCCACACAGGCCACGGCCACCAACCAGCTCGCCCAGCAGACGCAGGGGGCGGAGGCCAGAAGGATGCTGCAATATGAAGACCTCGCACTGGAAGACTGGTAAACGGGCCGGTCTGGTTCTGGTGGTCGGGGTGCTGTGCGGGACGGCCGGCTGTACGTTCTTCCCGCACCGGGAGCTGACCGCGCCGTGTAGCGACTATAAAGCGGCCAGTTTCAGCCTGGCGTTGCCGAGTGAGGTTCCCTGCGACGCTCCGCTGCCGATGGCGCAGCTGCCCCGGACCGCGGCCTTGGAGCCGCCGACCAGGGCGAACGCGGGTGTGGCTCCCCGCACGGTAGCCGACATGGCCGGCCCGGCCCGGCCGGAGCCAGCAGGGTAGGGACATGGCCTCCGTGCAGAGCCTGGTCGAAGCGACCGACACGGCCACGCGGGCGTATGTCGAGAACGTCTGGCAGACGTTTGACGAGCAGGCGACGCCGCTCATCGTGGGGGTGGCGACTATCGCCCTGGTTACGGTGGGCTATCTGGCCCTCCTCGGCCGGATCCGGGTCTCCTCCCCGGAGTTCATATCCCGGCTCTTTCGCTGGACGTTCATCTTTGTGCTCTTACTCAATATGCCGGGTGTCTTTGATGTGTCCTACGATCTGGTCACGGCCGTGCCCGATGCCATCGCGCGCTTCCTGCTGGCCCAAGCGGGCCGGACGGAGAATGAGGTGGTGGGCATGATCGAAACGGTCATGCGGGCGGGGATAGAGAGCGCTGAGGCGGTGTGGGCTAAAGCCGGGTGGATTGATCTGTCCTCGCATATCGTCGCGGGCCTGCTCCTGGTGACCGCGCTGCTGCTGGCGGTGGTGGCCATGACGCTGCTCATGCTCTCGAATCTGGCGGTGGGGATTTTGCTGGCGGTGGGGCCGTTCTTCCTGATCCTGCGTCTGCTCGATTTCGGAAAGGGATTATTTGAAGGGTGGCTGCGCCAGCTCCTGACCTTTTCGCTTGTCCCCATCTTTGTCTACAGCTTGATCGCCTTGAATTTCACGATTTTCACCGAGGCGCAGGCGCAACTTGTCAATGCGTCCAGTCTGAATCAGCTCACCCTCACACATGTTGTGCCGTTTGTGTTGGTGGGCATTGCGAACCTGCTGCTCCTCACCCAAGTGATGTCGTGGTCCGAGGGGGTTGGCAGCGGGATCGCGCTGGCCGTCACAGCAGGGTCCGTCATCCAAGGCGTGAGCCAGTTTGCGCGGGCGAGTTATGCGATGGGTCGGGGATCGTCCGGCGGCCGGGGACAGGTGGGCCGTGGTAGGGGAACAAGAGGGCAGGTATGAAACTCTGGCCGGCGTTTCTCGGCGGAGGTGCGGCTGCCGCCGGCACCGCCTTTGACGCCTCCGCCGCCTGGGAGCGGGAAACGTACCTGGCGCTGCGCCGCTCGAAGCGTCGCGCCTGGGTCGTGGCGGCCGCCGCCTCGGTCCTGGCCTTCATGGCGATGCTGGCCGTCATTCTCGTCTTGCCCCTGAAAGAATTTGCCCCGTATGTGGTCACGGTCGATAAGAATACCGGGTATCTGGAAGTCACACGCGGGCTGCATCCGGGCAGTCTCACGCAAGACGAGGCCCTGACGATTGCGAATATCGTCCGCTGTTTGACCGCCCGCGAGACGTTCGATGCGACCGACTACCGGGCCACCTATCGCTACGTCGGCCTGTGTATGTCCGGCCGGGCACTGGCCGCCTACCGCCGCCTCCACAACACCAGCAACCCCAACAGCCCCCCAAAGCTCTACGGCTACAACACGATTGTCCGGGCGGAAATCCGCTCGGTGAATCTCCTGTCTGCGACAACCGCCCTGGTGTCGTTCCGAACGGTCCTGGAGGAGCGCGGCCGGGAAGGAGTCGTAGACTATTGGCGGGGGGCCGTGACGTTTCGGTACACCGACAAAGAGATGCGCATGGCGGATCGCTTCATCAACCCCCTGGGGTTTCAGATCACCAGCTATCGGCGCGACCCGGACCTGCTCCCCACACAGGACTAAACGGAGGTCATGGCATGGATCGGCGTGTGCTGCTGCTCTCTCTGGCTCTGCTCCTGGCGTTGGCCTCCGCCACACGCGCGGCCGTCGCTCCGTCCCCCGGCCAGCCGGACCCGCGCTTGCGGTGGGTGGTCTATAACGAAAGGGAGGTCATCGAAGTCAAAGGCCACTACGGCTATCAGACCTTGGTCGCCTTTGGCGCGGATGAGGAAGTCACCGACATATCGCTCGGCGATAGCCTCGCGTGGCAGGTCGTGGTGCCCGCGCACAAGCACATGCTCTTTCTCAAGCCGGTTGAAGCCTTTGCCAGCACGAACTTGACCGTGCTGACCGCCCGGCCGGCGCTCGATGGGTCTGGGGAGCGGACGCGCATCTATGTGTTCTCCTTGGTCGCGGCCGTACCGGGCGAGCATGGGATTTCGGCGGCGCTCCAAGACGCTGAACGGGCGGCCGATCTCCCGAGCGGCCAAGCGCCCGAGCCGACCGGGCTGGCGGACTTTACCTGGGCGATTCATTTCCACTATCCCGAGGACCACGCGGAGCGGCTCGCACTGCGGGTGCGGCGGAGCCAGCAACGGCAAGACGCGCGGCTCAGCCCCGGCCGGGCAGGGAGTGAAGAAGGAATCGACCCGGCTGCATGGAATTGGCAGTACACGTTTGCCGGCGATGCGACACAACGGCCGGTCAACGTCTTTGATGACGGGGAGCACACGTACTTTCAATTCGACCCTCGAACCCGCGTTCCGGCCATCTTCTACGTCCATGAGGACGAAACGGAAAGCCTCGTCAATGTCGTGCGGCGCGGGCGCTTCCTGGTTGTGCATGACATCGGGCGGCAGTTCACCCTGAGGAACGGGGAGGTTGAAACCTGCATTTTTAACGAAGCGTTTTCCCTGGAACCGGACACGACGCTGAACACCCCCCCAGAAGACCCGCACTACCAGGATGACGGGGTGTTGTAGGAGGCCGGTATGGCGGAACCTGAATCCCCGACGCCTCCCGAAAACGGCAGCACGGATGAGAATAATCGGCTGGACCGGGGGCCGACTCGTCCGGGCCGGCTGAAGTCGAATACCTGGGGGGCGGCCGCGCTGATCGGCACGGCCCTGCTGCTGGGACTCTGGATAATCCTGGGGGGTGAAGAAGAGGAGCGCGACCGCCCAGGACGGCGGCAGACGCTGAACCCGAACGATGCACCGGTTATTCCGCAGCCGCCTCTGGAACCAGAGCAACCGCCCGCGCCCCCGCCACCAC
>WTHE01000538.1 GCA_011523315.1 Candidatus Binatota bacterium | reverse complement strand
CGGGGGATGTGGCCACCGTGGAGGGTATGCTCAACGGCGGGGTGGACGTAAACATCAAAGACGCCAGCTTCGGCCATACAGCGCTGATTATCGCCTCGCGCCGGGGGCATCTACCGGTAGTCGAACTGCTGCTGGCCAAAGGGGCGGATGTCAACGTCACGGATAATTACGGCAACACGGCCCTGCGCTGGGCGCTGAAAACCAACCGGGGCGAGTCCCAGGCCATTGTCCAGCGGCTCAGGCAGGCCGGAGCGGTGGAGCCCGGCCAGGCTGCGCATGTTGCGCAGGGTCTGGTTCGCCTGGTAGGGTCGGTGGCCGACACGCCCGTGCCTGGGCGCGGGCCAACACTGAGACACACAGGAGGAGTATGATGAGTGCACCGGTTTACGTGTTGGGCGGCTATCAGACCGATTTTGCCCGCAACTGGATGAAAGAAGGCCAGACGATTGTCGAGATGATCACCGAGTCGGTCTCCGAAGGGTTCACCGCAGCCGGGCTGGAGCCCCAGGATGTGGATGTCGCCCACGTCGGGAATTTTGCCGCCGAGCTGTACTGCAAGCAGGGCCACTTGGGCGCTTTTCTGGCCGAGATCGACCCCGCGCTGTCCGGCATCCCGACCTCGCGCCACGAAGCCGCCTGCGCCTCCGGGAGTGTCTCGATGCTCATGGCCTCGGCCGAGATTGAGGCCGGCCGCTACGACCTGGCGCTGATCGTCGGGGTGGAACAGATGAAGACGGTCGATCCTGCCACCGGTGGCGATTTTCTGGGCACCGCAGCCTGGTACGACCAGGAGGCCAAGGGCGTGGCGTTTGCCTTTCCCAAGCTGTTCGGGCAGCTGGGCGACGTGTATGAGGGACGCTACGGTCTGAAAGAAGAACACCTGACCCGGATCGCCGAGATCAACTACGCCAACGCCCGCCGCAATCCGCAGGCCCAGACCCGGGGCTGGTTTCCGGACGAGAGCCAGGATCTGTCTTCGGGCAAATACGTCAATCCGGTGGCCGGGCGGCTGCGGGTGCGCGACTGCTCCCAGGTGACGGACGGGGCCAGCTCGATTTTCCTGGCCTCAGAAGCCTTCGCCAAAAAATATGCCGACCGCCACGGCCTGTCTGTCGATCAGATCCCGCGTCTGCTGGGCTGGGGCCATCACACCGCGCCGATCAAGTTTGACACCAAGATCGCCGAGAGCCGGGACAATCCATATGTCCTGCCCCACACCCGCCAGGCGATTGTCGATGCCTTTCAGCGGGCCGGGTTGCCGGATGCCTGGAGTGTCCAGGGCATCGAGACCCACGACTGCTTCACCACCTCCGAGTATATGGCGATTGACCACTTTGGCCTGACCCAGCCCGGAGAGTCGTGGAAGGCGGTTGAAGAGGGCGTGATCGAGTTTGGCGGCAAGCTGCCCGTCAACGCCAGCGGTGGCCTGATTGGCTGCGGGCATCCAGTTGGCGCGACCGGCGTCCGTCAGGCGCTCGACGCCTATAAGCAGGTGTCGGAGCAGGCCGGCGACTACCAGATTGACGGCGCCCAGAAGATTGCGACGCTGAACATCGGCGGCTCGGGCACGACCAGCGTGGCCATGGTCATCGGCCGTTAGCCCGTCTCCCCTGTATTCCACTCCGTTCCATCCGGGCTGCATCGGAGTCCGGGTGGGCGGAGGTCTTTCCCTTTTCTACTCTCCGTTCGGATAGACGACCAGGCGCCGAAACGGGTCTTCGCCCTCGCTCTTGGAGCGCAGGCCGTAGCTTTTCACCAGCTCGTGCTGCAAGCGTCGCAGGCGGGGGATCTGGGGCGAGAGTTCGCGCGCCCGTTTGTGCTCCAGAACTTGCTCCACAACGGCCTCGGCCTCATTCAGGGCGGCCTGATCTTCGGGAAAGGCGGCGGCCAGCTGATCGCGCAGAAACTTGCCCATCTGGACCAGCGTATCGCTGCGCAGGGTATACAGCGGCAGGCCGTGGCTGACGAGCAGACGCAGTTCCTTGGGTTGGCGTTTGAGCTGGCCTTTGACGGTGAGCACGACATCGGCCTGATTGGCCTGGGGGACGAGCCGGGCCGGGGCGTTCAGGTCACGGATGGCCTGTTCCAGGCGATGGCGGTTCACTCCGTAGGGAAAGATACGCAGCGGTTTGCCCGGCGTAGCCTGGTAGGGCGAAGCGTCCACAGCCGGATCGAGAGGCTCCGGCGGGGGCTCGGCCGGGCGAACCTCAATCTGGCCGTCGTCGAGCCGGGTGCGTCGCTCGACCGCAGGCGGGCGGCCGCGCAAAAAGCCGTCCACCGCAGCCGTTACCTCGGGATGAATCGCAAAATGCGACCGGTCGTGGATTTCGATCAGCACGTCGAATGTCGGCGGGGCTTTGCGTTCCAGGACCGTTTTCTGGGTCCCGCGCCGCCGGGCCTCCATATCACCCAGGGTGACGGACTGTATGCCGCCGATGAGATCGGCCAGGGTCGGGTTTTGGATCAGATTCTCCAGTTCGCTGCCGTGGGCCGTGGCAATCAGCCGCACGCCCCGCTCGGCAATCGTGCGGGCCGCGTCGGCTTCAGCCTCGGTCCCGATCTCATCAACCACAATGACCTCGGGCATGTGGTTTTCGACCGCCTCGATCATGACCTGGTGCTGCAGGTTGGGCGAGGGCACCTGCATGCGCCGTGCTCGGCCGATCCCGGAATGCGGGATATCCCCGTCGCCGGCAATCTCGTTTGAGGTATCGACCACAATGACCCGCTTGTCCGCCTCATCGGCCAGAACCCGGGCGGCCTCGCGCAGCAGGGTCGTTTTGCCCACCCCGGGCGGGCCGAGCAGCAGGATGCTCTTTTTGTCTTCGGTGATCAGGTCTTTGACAATCCGCACCGTGCCGAAGACCGCCCGGCCGACCCGACAGGTGAGACCGATGGCTTCTCCGGTCCGGTTGCGGATGGCCGAAATGCGATGCAGGGTGCGCGGAATGCCGGCCCGGTTGTCGTGGGTGAACATGCCGACCCGGCTCACGGTAAAGGCGATGTCGTCGTGGCTGACCGGCGCATTGAGCAGGAAGCGGGTCTTGTCGAGGTAGCGGGCCTCGGGCTGGCGTCCAAGGTCGAGGATGACTTCGAGCAGGTTCTCAAGGCCGGACTCGTCGATCAGGGCGTCGCGGACTTCGGCCGGCAGGACATCGAGCAGGAGGTCGAGGTTTTCCACCACTGCCGAAGACATCGCGGATGGCTTCCCGCACTCGACGTCCGGCAACGACGCGGTGTGGGCTGCACCGTCGTCATGGGCGGCGGGTTCGGGGCGTGTCATGTCTGGGCGCGGCTCCTAGCACGAGACGGCCGAGGAAGGACCGGGGGCGGGGTACATGGCTGCAATCTGCTCCTGGCGGGTTTCCAGGACGTGGCGGCGTCTGACCTTCATGGTTGGCGTCAGCTCTCCCCGGTCCTGGGAAAAGGGTTGGTCGAGGACGCGGAACTGGCGGATCCGGGCCGGGGTTGGCAGGGTTTTATTGACGGTGTTCACCCGGTCGCGGAACAGGCCCTGGACGGTCTGGTGGCTGAGGACGGTCTGCCAGTCGCCCGACACGCCGTTCTTGCGTGCCAGGGTCTCGACCAGGGCTTGGTTGGGGACGAGCAGGGCGGTGACAAACGGTCGTTTATCACCGATGAGACAGGCTTCTTCGATCAGCGGGTCCTGTTTGAGGGCGCCCTCAATCGGCTGGGGCGCGATATTCTCACCCGAGTCGGTGATGATCAGATCCTTTTTGCGGTCGGTGATGGTGATGAAGCCATCGCCATCAGTGGTCCCCACGTCACCCGTATGCAACCACCCGTCGGCGTCGAGGACGGCCGCAGTGTCCTCGGGGCGTTGATAATAACCATCCATGATGTTCGGGCCACGGGCGCAGATCTCACCATCGGGGTCGATTTTGACCTCGACCTGCGGCAGGGCGATGCCGACTGTGCCAAGACGGGTCTGGCCCGGCCGGTTGCACGAGATGACCGGCCCGGCTTCGGTCAAGCCGTAGCCCTCATACACGGTGATGCCGATCCCATAAAAGAAGCGGGCGATCTCGGCGTTGAGCGGCGCCCCGCCTGAGACCAGAAAGCGGATCCGTCCGCCCAGGGTGTGGCGCAGTTTCTGAAACACGATGCGGTCGATGAGCTGGAGTTGCAGCCGGTGCAGGGGCGGAATCGCCCGTTCCTCCACCCGTCTGGTGCCGACCGACTTGCCCAGGGCCAGCGCCCAGTCCAGCAGCTGCCGCTTGGCAAAGCCGGCGCTTTCCCGCTCGCCGAGGACGCGGCGATAGACCAGCTCCAGCACGCGCGGCACACAGCACAGGACCGTCGGTCTGACCTCGGCCAAGTCTCTGAGCAGGCTGACCGTTCCGCCGCCGTAGGCGATGCTGCCGCCAACCGACAGCGGCGTGTAGAGCCCGGTCGTGCGCTCAAACCCGTGCGACAGGGGCAGGAAAGACAGCGATACATCGTCCGCGCCCAGCGGCAGAACCCGAGGCGCGTCGTGCACATTGCTCAGCATGTTGCGGTGGCTCAGCATGACGCCCTTGGGAAAACCGGTCGTGCCCGAGGTGTAGATGATCGTCGCCAGCCCGGGGTCGGCAACCGGCTGGCGTCGGTCGGACTGCCGCTCTCCGAGTGCCAGCAGTTCAGCAAAACGGCAGCCGGTGAGCGACCCGGAGTCGAGCGGCTGGTCCTCGGAGTCGAGGGCGATGATGTGCGACAGCTGGGGCAGGTCGGGGGCGATGCGCCGGACCTTGTCGAGCTGGCCGCGGCCGGACACGGCAATAAAGCTGGCGCCGGAGTCCTTGAGAATATAGGCCACGTCCTGGCCGGGACTGGACAGGTAGAGCGGCACATCGACGCCGCCCAGGTACAGGCAGGCCAGATCCATGATCGGCCACTCGGGCTGGTTCTCGGCCAGCAGGGCCAGACGATCCCCGGCCTTGAAGCCCAGGGCCGCCAGGCCGTGGGCGGCGGAAACGATCTGGTCGGCCAGCTGTTGCCACGAGAGGTCTTCCCACTGCTCGCGACGTTTACGCTGAAAAACGCGGCGGGAAGGGTGGCGCTCGGCTCGGTCCAGGACCAGGGTGGCAAGAGAGGTGATTGTCATGCTGCTTCCTGTGCCATGGGGTGCTGGCTGGGACAATAGACCAAGCGGCGGGCAAAGGCCAGCCGCTGCGGAAGATCGCGGGGAAGATAAAGACAGGGAGGTGGGGAAGCGCCAGCCGGCTTCCCCACCCCGGTTCGATAGGCCCGGACGGCGGTCGCTCAGGCCACGGTCTGCTTCAGAAAACCGCGCAGGTCGGCGTTAAAGTCGGCCGGTTTTTCGAGCTGATAGAAGTGACCCACGTCGTCGAGCACCTTGATCTGGGCATTCGGGATATGATCGGCCAGGAACTGATTGACCTCGACTGTGGTGGCCTGATCTTCCCTGCCGGCGTAGATCTGGGTCGGCTTGGTGATAGTCCCGAGCCGCTCCGAGATGTTCCAGTTGAAGACTCCGTTGGGATCGCTGGCCGAGGCAAAGAAGACGTGCTTGGGAAAGTTGTCGTCCACCATGAACTTGGCCTTGACCAGATCAAGCACCTCGGGCCGCTCGCGCTTGGTCTTGGCCGCCACCGCGCCTTCCATCAGGCCGCTGAAGGCGCCGGTGAGGTCGTCCTGAAACGCCTGGCCGGCTTCGGGCGGCATGCCGGCGGACATATTTGTGCCGCTGCTGACAATCACATTGGCCAAGACCCGGTCGGGAAAATCCAGGTTGAACTGCATGGCGATCATGCCCCCGATCGAGTTGCCGACCAGGACGGCTTTGTCGAGCTTGAGCTGGTCAAGCACCGCCGCTACATCGGCCGCCATTTCGCTCATGGCATAGCCCTGCTCAGGCTTGTCCGAGCGGCCGTGGCCGCGGTGGTCAATGGTGACGCACTGATACTCCTGGGCAAAGGTATAGGTCTGGAAGTACCAGATGTTGCCGTTGGTCGAGAAGGGGTGCAAAAACACGATCGGGGTTCCCTGACCGTGGCTCTCATAGTACACGTTCACGCCGTTGCGCTGGATATGGGGCATACGCCAATCCTCCTTATGGGTGCAAAAAAGTGCCCCTCCTTTATCACACCGCCTGTGCCAAAGCCAAGCGGCCGCCGGGCGTCTTGACACAGCCACGGCAGAGTGTGAGAAAAGGGCCTGCCGGCTTGACGTTCTTGTCCGCATTTTTCTCAGGAGGGACAGCATGGAGATTACCACCGAGCGCGTAAATGTTACCGTTGATACCCAGACCATGGGCGCCTATCTGGCCCGACCCAGCGCGTCGGGGACGCATCCGGCGGTCGTGGTGTTTATGGAAATCTTCGGGGTCAACTCACACATTCGTGCGGTCACCGAGCGCGTCGCGGCCGAGGGCTATGTTGCGCTGGCGCCGGACTTTTTCCACCGCACCGGACCCGGCGTGGAGTACGGCTATGACGAGACCGGCATAACCGAGGGCATCAAGCTGCTCAACCAGCTCCAGGCCGACGAAATGATTGCCGACGCCCGGGCCAGCCTCTCGTTTCTCAAGCGCCAGAACTATGTGCAGGGCGACCGGATTGGGGCGATCGGCTTTTGTGTCGGCGGCCATATGACCTATCTGACGGCGTGTGAGACGGATGTCAAAGCTGCGGCCAGCTTTTATGGCGGCGGGATTGCCGGGCCGCAGGGCTTTGGCGGCGGGCCGTCCACCCTGAGCCGGACGGGCAAGATCGGCGGCAGGATTGTGTGTCTGTTTGGCGAAAAGGATGCCGCCATTCCGCTGGATCAGGTGGACGCCATCCGGGCCGAGTTGAACACGCACAACATCGCCCATGAGGTCGTGGTCTATCTGGGCGCCGAGCACGGCTTTTTCTGCGACCAGCGTGGCTCGTACAACACCGAGGCGGCTGCGGACGCCTGGGAGCGGGTCACGGCCCTGTTTGCGGCCGAGCTGGCCGGCTGAGACGGCTGCCATCAGCCCGATTGAGCGAGGAGCGTATGGGCGTACTGGATGGAAAAGTCGCAATTGTCACCGGCGCCGGGCGTCTGCGCGGCATTGGCCGGGCAGCTGCGGTGGCCCTGGCCGAGCTGGGCGCCGACCTGGTGGTGACCGGCACCGGGCGTGACCCGTCCCGCTACCCGGATGACGAGAA
>WTHE01000650.1:17765-29394 GCA_011523315.1 Candidatus Binatota bacterium | reverse complement strand
GCTCAGCCCTCGGTCGCATCCTTTGTGTTCTTGGGCGGCTTTCGCTATGCTGACGCAGCCTTCTGCGCCTGAGCGACCAGCACCACGAAAGAGACGACGATGGAGCACTACGACTGCATTGTGATCGGCACCGGCGGGGTGGGCAGCGCGGCGCTGTTTCATCTGGCCCAGCGCGGCGTGCGAGCCCTGGGCATCGACCGTTTTCCACCCGGCCACGACCGGGGCAGCTCACACGGCAACACGCGCCTCATTCGGCTGGCCTATATGGAGCACCCGGACTACGTCCCGCTCCTGCGGCGGGCCTACACCTTATGGGCCGACCTGTCCGAACGCTGTGCCCAGCAGCTGTATACCGAGACGGGCCTGCTTGAGGTAGGGCCGGCCGACGGGTTCATGGTACCCGGCGTGCGGGCCAGCGCCCGCGCCCACGGTCTGACGGTTGATGAGCTGAGCGCGGCCGAAGCCGAACAGCGCTTCCCCGGCTTTCGTATCCCGCCGAGCATGACCGCCGTGTTCGAGCAGCAAGCCGGTTATCTGCGCGTTGAGGCGTGTGTCGTGGCCCATATCGACCACGCCCAACAGGCTGGCGCCCAGCTGCGCAGCAACGAAGTCGTGCGTGCCTGGCGGGCTGACGGTCGGGGTGTGGTGGTGACCACCGACCGGGCCGAGTACGCCGCCGAGCGTCTCATCATCACCGCCGGGGCGTGGGCCGGCCAACTGCTGGGTGAGCTGGGCATTCCCTTTACTATCCGGCGCAAGTCGCTGTTTTGGTACGACATCGACGATCCCGTGTACGGCCAGTCCGGTTGTCCGTGCTACTTCTACGAGACGCCTGAGGGGTATTTTTACGGCTTCCCGCCGACCGACGGGTTTGGCCTCAAGGTGGCCGAGCACTCGGGCGGACAGTCCGTCAGCGACCCGCTCGGCCTTGACCGGAGCGTCTACGCCCACGACCAGGAGCAGGTCGAGCGCTTTCTGGCCAGCTATCTGCCGGGGGTCAGCCGGCGACGCCAGCACCACGTGGCGTGCATGTACACCATGAGTCCGGACGAACACTTTGTTGTGGATCGCCACCCCGAGCACCCCCAGGTCGCTTTTGTGGCCGGACTGTCGGGCCACGGCTTTAAGTTCGCCAGCGTGCTGGGCGAAATCCTCAGTCAGCTGACCCTCGACGGTCAGACTCCGCTGGCAACCGGATTTCTGAGCTGTCAGCGGTTTTTCTCGGATGCCAAGCTATGACCCTGCTTGACCTCGAAGACCTGGACCATATTGCGCTGGGCGCCACTGTCCTGGGCACTGGGGGCGGCGGCGACCCGACCCTGGGCAAGCTGATGGCCCAGCAGGCGGTGCGCCGCCACGGCCCAATCCAGCTGGTCTCGCTCGACGAAGTCGCGGACGAGGCGTGGCTTATCCCCACCGCCATGATGGGCGCCCCAACCGTCCTGGTCGAAAAGATTCCGAGCGGTACCGAGGTCTTGGACGCCTTTCGGATGGTCGAACACCACCTCCACAGCCGGGCTTTTGCCACCCTGTCGATTGAAGCCGGGGGAGTCAATTCGATGATTCCGATGCTGGTCGCGGCCCACTTAGGCATTCCCATTATCGACGCTGACGGCATGGGCCGGGCGTTTCCGGAAATCCAGATGGTGACCCCCAGCCTGCACGGCGTATCGGCCACCCCGATGGCGATTGGGGATGAGAAGGGCAACCGGGTACTGCTGGAGACGGTGGACAATTTCTGGACCGAGCGCCTGGCCCGGACGGCGACGGTCAGCCTGGGCTGTTCGACCGCGGTAGCGCTCTACCCCATGCAGGCTCGGGTGGCGAAAAAGGCCCTGCTGCGCGGGACGCTGTCGCTCGCCCGACGAATCGGCCAGACCCTGCACGCCACCGCCGCCCACGAGCCGATTGAGGCGCTGCTTGAGCTGCTCAGGGGTCGGCGGCTGGGCCAGGGCAAGATCACCGATGTGCGACGCCAGACCCAGCAGGGTTTCGCCCGGGGTGAACTCGACATCCGAGGCACCGGCCCAGATGCCGGAGTGAGCTTCCGGCTGGCCTTTCAGAACGAAAACCTGCTCTTCTGGCGTGAGGACCAGCCCCAGGCCACGGTTCCCGATCTGATCACCGTCGTCGACGAACAGAGCGGCCGGCCGGTGACGACCGAAGGCTTGCAGTACGGCCTGCGGGTCGCGGTCCTGGGCTTTCCGAGCCATGCGCAGTGGCAAACACCGGCCGGGCTGGCGCTGGTCGGCCCGCGTGCGTTTGGATACGAGATCGATTATGTCCCGCTCCACGCCTCGACCTGATGACCCCCCGGCTGCCGAGTTGCGCCTCGGCGTCGATGTCGGCGGGACCAACACCGATGCGGTCATTGTCGACCCGGCCGGCCAGGTGTTGGCCAGCGCCAAGTCTCCCACTACGGCCGACGTCACGACCGGTGTCGGGCACGTTATCCGCAGCGTGCTGTCGGACTCAGGACTGGCGCCCGGCGCTATCGGCTATGCCATGCTGGGCACCACGCACTGCACCAACGCGATTGTCACCCGTCGGGGCCTTGATCGGGTCGGCGTCATTCGTCTCGGAGCGCCGGCTACCCTGGCCATCGAGCCGCTGCTGACCTGGCCGACCGAGCTGCGCCAGGCGGTGTGTGCGTCGCGGGCCATTGTCCGTGGCGGCCACGAGTATGACGGCGAGCCGCTGGTCGGGCTGGACGCCGGGGAGCTGCGGGCCGTCCTCCGAGACATGCGCGACGCGGTCGCTGCGGTTGCCATCAGCGGCGTGTTCGCACCGGTCAACCCGGCTCATGAACATACGGCCCGAGACATCGTCCACGAAGTTCTGGGCGAGGACGTAGCGGTCAGCCTGTCGAGCCAGATCGGCAGCCTCAGCCTGCTGGAGCGCGAGAACGCCACCGTGCTTAACGCCGCGCTGATCGGCGTGGCCCGGACCGCCATAGACGGCTTTGCCCGGGCCGTCCAGGACTGCGGCATTTCGGCCCGCCTGTTCCTGGGCCAGAACGACGGCAGTTTGATGTCGCTCGACTACGCCCTGCAGCATCCCATCTTCACCGTCGCGTCCGGGCCGGCCAACAGTATCCGAGGAGCAGCCGCGCTGAGCCGGCTCGATGAGGCGCTGGTCATTGATATTGGCGGCACCACGACCGATATCGGCATGCTCCACAGAGGCTTTCCGCGCGAGTCGGCGCTGGCGGTTGAGATCGGCGGCGTGCGGACCAATTTTCGGATGCCGGATCTGGTATCAATCGGTCTGGGCGGAGGCAGCCGGGTGTATAGCGACGACGGCTGCCGGGTCGGTCCAGACAGCGTCGGCTATCGACTCACCCAGGACGCCCGAGCCTTTGGCGGCGGGCAGCTGACCGCCACCGACCTGGCGGTTGCGGCCGGTCGGGCCCGGCTGGGCGACCCCGGCCTGCTCGATTCCCTGCCCACGTCGGTTGTCGAAGCGGGGCTGGCCCATATCGCTCAGCGCCTGGAAGACACGCTTGACCGGGTGAAGCTGTCGGCCGCACCGGTCCCGGTTGTGGCGGTCGGCGGGGGCAGTCTGCTGCTGCCCGACCGGTTGCAAGGGGCCAGCCGGATTATTCGTCCGCCCCACGCCGAGGTCGCCAACGCCATCGGCGTCGCCATCGCCCAGGTCAGCGGGACGGTCGATCAGGTCTTTTCGCTTGACGGGCTGAGCCGGGCCGAGGCGCTTGAGCGGGCCAGCCAAGGGGCGTCCGAGCGAGCCGTTGCGGCTGGAGCAAAGCCCGACAGTATCGAGATTATCGACCGAGAGGAAATCCCGCTGGCCTATCTGCCGGGCAACGCCGTGCGTCTCAAAGTCAAAGCGGTCGGCCAGCTGGCCTGAAGGAGCAGGTATGCGCATTGCCGTTGATGTTGGTGGGACCTTCACCGACGTGATCGTGCTCGACGAACACCGCTTACGCCTGGAGAAAGTCGAAACCACCCCTCACACCCCGACCGACGGCGTACTGCGGGGATTTGCCAAGGCTCAGGCCGCACTGGAGGCGATTGACTATTTTGTCCACGGCACGACCCTGGGCTTGAACGCCCTGCTGACCCGCAGCGGCGCCCGAGTGGCGATTATCACCACCCGGGGGTTTCGGGACACGTATGAGCTGGGTCGCACCGCCCGGGACGTGATGTACGACCTGACCTATCACAAACCCGCGTCCCTGGTTCCCCGTTCGCTGGTCTTTGAGGTCCTGGAGCGCCTGGATTTTCAGGGCAACGTCCTGACACCGTTTGACTACGAAGCTGCGGCTGCGGTCGCCCAGCGCTTGCGGAAGCAGGCCGTCGAGGCCGTAGCGGTGTGTTTTCTGCACAGCTATGCCAACCCGGCTCACGAACTGGCCATGGCCGAGGTTTTAGCTCAGCACTGCCCGGACATTCCGGTCACGCTGTCCCACCAGCTCAGCCGCGAATACCGGGAGTATGAACGGACCAGCACGACCGTCATAGACGCGGCCATCAAACCGCTGGTACGGGGCTATCTCGAACAGCTCGACCAATCCCTCAAGGATCAGGGCTTTGGCGGCCACTTCCTGCTCACCCGCTCCGGCGGCGGAGCCATGACGGTCAGCGCCGCCCAACACCAGCCGGTCCACCTCGTCCTGTCCGGTCCGGCCGGGGGGGTGATCGGCGCCAGCGCGCTCAGCGAGCTGATCGGCCAGCCCAACCTGATCAGCCTGGATATGGGCGGGACGAGTCTCGACGCCTCGCTGATCGTCAACAGCCGAACACGGGTCAACACCGAAGCCGAGTTCGAGGGTCTGCCCATCTCCCTCCCGATCCTGGATATCAAGACGATTGGCGCCGGCGGGGGCAGCATCGGCTGGATTGACGAGGGCGGCCACCTGCAGGTCGGCCCGCACAGCGCCGGCGCCCTGCCCGGTCCGGCCTGCTACGCCAAGGGCGGCCAGGCGCCGACCTTCACCGACGCCGCCCTGCTGGTCGGCTATCTCGATCCCAACAACTTTCTGGGCGGCGCCATTCCGCTCGACGCGGACCAGGCCCAACAGGCCGTGCGGTCCGCGTTGGCCGACCGTTTGGGCATGCCGGTCTCTCAGGTCGCGGCCGGCATCGTGCGCATCAGCGAGGCAAAAATCAGCGGCGCCATCCGCGAGATTTCGATTGAACAGGGCTTTCACCCCAAGGACTTTGCCCTGCTGGCGTTTGGCGGCGGGGGCGGCTTGGTGGCAACCAGCGTTGCTCGGGAGCTGGGCATTCCTATGGCGATTATTCCGCCCGGACCGGCCAATTTCTCGGCCCTAGGCATGCTCATGGTTGACGTCGTCCACGACTTCTCCCAAACCTATGTCACGGAGCTGGCCGAGGTCGATGTGGCAAGCGTCAACCGCTTGTACGCCGACCTCGTCCGGCGCGGCCAGGCCGCCCTGCAGGCCGACGGGTTTGAGCCGCAGGAGCGGCGCGTGGTGCGCTCGGCCGAACTCCGCTACCAGGGTCAGGAGCACACGGTCAATCTGCCCCTGCCCGAGCACGACCTCAGCGCGGCAGACCTGTCTGCCCTGGCCGACGCCTTCAACCGGGCTCACGCCGAGCAGTACGGCCACCGCATGGACGATCCGGTCGAGTTGGTGACCCTGCGTCTGCGGGCGGTCGGCCTGTTGCCGCGTCCAAGCCTGCCGACTGTTGCGGCTCATACCGGCCCCCTTGAAGCCGCTCACAAAGGCCATCGTACCGTTTATCAGCCCACCCTCGGCCGCCCGCTCGACTATGCGGTGTACGACCGGCTGCGGCTGGGCGCTGGGGCCGAGCTGGCCGGCCCGGCCATTGTCGAAGAGCCGACCTCAACCAGCCTGATCCACCCCGGCGATAGCCTGCGGGTCGGGGAGTACGGAGAGTTGCGCATTACGCTTGATTCAGACGCGTAGCCACAAGGAGGAGCGATGAACCCTGTCGATTCGATTACCGTCGAAGTTGTGCGCCACCACCTGCTGTCGGCCGCCCGAGAAATGGCTCGCAACCTGATGCGGACCTCGTACAGCACGATCGTGTACGAGATCCGCGATTTTGGCCTGGGGATTTATGACCGTCAGTGCCGCCTGCTGGCCGAGGCGCCCGGGCTGGCTATCTTCACCCGGGCGAATGACTACGCGCTGCGAAAAATCGTCGAGTTCCTGGGCCACGACAATATCCATCCGGGCGACGTGATTCTGCTCAACTATCCGTTCTGGAGCTCGACCCATACGCTGGATGTCACGGCGGCTTCGCCCATCTTTTACGGCGACCAGCTGGTCGGCTTTACCGCAGTCAAACAGCACTGGCTGGATCTCAAACAGAAAGATGCCGGCTACTGCCTGGACTCCCAGGACATGCACCAGGAGGGCCTCTTCTTTCCGTGCTCAAAGATCGAGAAGCGCGGCGTGCGCAATACCGAACTCGAAGACATCATCCGCTTCAACTGCCGCATGCCCGAGCACGTCCTGGGCGACATGAACGCCCAGATTTCTTCGTGTCGGACCGGTGAGCGGCGTGTGCTGGAACTGGTCGAAAAGTTCGGGCCCGACACCTTCAGCCAGGCGCTGGATCAGATTCTGGACCACGGCGAGCGGTTGGCCCGGGCGCGCCTGGCCAGCCTGCCGACCGGCACCTGGTCGGCCGAGGACTGGGTTGATGATGACGGTATCGATACCGACACCATGGTCAAAATCAAGGCCACTGTCAGCATCAGCGACACAGAGCTGGTGGTCGACTTTGCCGGCTCCTCGTCGGCGACCAACGGGCCGATCAATATTCCCTTCGGCTGTACCCTGGGCGTTGCCGGCCTGGTCTTCAAGTCCATCACCACCCCCGACACGCCGGCCAACGAGGGCAATTTCCGTCCCCTGCGGGTTGAGGCGCCGCCGGGCAGCCTGATGCACGCCGTTCCGCCGGCGGCGACCTTTACCCTGTGGCCGGCGCTGCTGGCGACCGAGGTGGTCACCAAAGCTCTGGCCAAGGGCTTACCCGATATCGTGCCGGCCTGCTCGGGTGGCGACGTGTGCTCGATGATGGGTGTCGGCATCCACCCCCGCAGCGGAAAAATGTGGATTGAGGCGACCAACGAAGGCGTCGGTTTTGGCGGCCACGCCGGCCGTGACGGTGAGAACGGCATCATGCATATCACCGAACCCGGCTGTCGCAATAATCCGGTCGAGGTCTTGGAGACCAAGGCGCCGCTGTTCATTGAGGACTACGGACTGCGCCAGGATTCGGGCGGCCCGGGAAAACATCGGGGCGGACTGGGCGTCACCCGGACCTACCGCTTTTTGGCCGACTCCTCGGCCGTGACCCTGGTCAAAAAAACCAAAACGCGGCCGTGGGGCATGGCAAAGGGCCAGGATGGCGAGAACTGCCATGTGATCCTGCGTCCGCACACCGAGCAGGAACGGGTCACCGGCATGGTGTATGAAAACATGGCGAGCGGAGAAGTCCTGGCCAACTGTTCGGGCGGGGGCGGAGGCTGGGGCGATCCCCTGGAACGCAGCCCGGACGCCGTGCTGGACGATGTGCGCCAGGGCTATGTTTCGATTGCCAGCGCCAGGCAAGACTATGGGGTGGTGATTGATCCAGACACCCTGCAAATCGACCCGACGGCGACCCAGGCTCTGCGCCGCAGCTAGGAGCGCGCCCCCAGCGGCCCGTCCGGACCGTCAGCCTTTCTTGGTCAGGCGCTGGCGGCGCTTGGCCAACACGGCGGCAAACGCGGCTTCAAGCTCGGGCTTACCCAGGTCGGGGACACGCAGTTCGGAAAAAGGCGGTGGTGCCAGGCCGGCCGGCTTTGTGGGCGGCTTGGCCATGTCCTGGGGACGGCCCACGACAAAAAAAGGCGCCTTGACTGGCGGAGCCCCGTGCCTGGTCAGCGCTTGGTTCAGGCTGCGCACGAGACGCCCTTTGAGGAACTGTAGCTCCTGGCTGACAGCCGGGTGGGAAACGGTCACAAACAGCTTGCCGTGCTGGAGCTTGCTCGGCCACGCTCGGGCGGCCACGGCCCGACCAGCCACCTCTTCCCAGACTTCCCACACCCGGTAGTCCTTCACCCGGCCGGCAATCGGCAGGTCTGGCAACAGGCGCTCAAGCACGTCGGCGGCTGAGTTCCAGCCCGTAGGCGGTGGGGTGTTTTTCATACGCGGTTTCAGCATACGCCGGAAACATGAAAAAAAGAAGCAGATTCAGCCACATACTACAGTTAGCGTTTTTTTTCCTTGACAACACCATATGTTGTGTATAATGATGCCTCCTCTACACTACGGAAGGCGTACAGGAGGTGGTGGTTATGGCGGAGATGGGACGGAAGACGTGGAAGGGAGAGGATGCCTCAGTCGAGCAGGAGACACCCCCGGTGATTGCCGACAGCCCCGGCAGCACGACACCCGCAGCAGACGGGGTTCGCCTCACCCGGCACTTTACCCGCACCGGTGAGCAGCCCTTTTCTCAGATCGAGTGGGAGCAGCGCAGCGCGCTGATCTCGGGAGAAAACGGGGAGGTCGTGTTTGAGCAGCACGGGGTGGAAATCCCCAAAGCCTGGTCTCAGTTGGCGACCAACGTGGTTGTCTCAAAATACTTCCGGGGTCCGCTGGGCACTCCCCAACGGGAACACAGTGTCCGCCAGCTGATCGGCCGGGTCGTCGATACCATCACGGCGTGGGGCAAAAAAGACGGCTATTTTGCCGACGACGACAGCGCCCGGATTTTCAGCGACGAACTGACCCATCTGCTGGTCGAGCAGAAGCTGGCCTTTAACAGCCCGGTATGGTTCAACGTGGGGGTCGAAGCACACCCGCAGTGCAGCGCGTGCTTTATTCTGTCGGTCGACGACAAGATGGAGTCGATCCTCGACTGGTATCGCAAAGAGGGCGTGATTTTTAAGGGCGGCTCGGGTTCGGGGGTCAACCTGTCTCGCCTGCGTTCGTCCAAAGAGCGCCTGTCAAGCGGCGGAGTTGCCTCCGGGCCGGTATCCTTCATGCGGGCGGCCGACGCCTCGGCCGGGGTTATCAAGTCGGGCGGCAAGACGCGCCGGGCGGCCAAAATGGTTGTCCTGAACGTGGATCACCCCGACATTGTCGAATTCATCCAGTGCAAGGCCGAAGAGGAGCGCAAAGCCTGGACCCTGATTGAGGCCGGCTACGACGGCTCGATTGACGGCGCGGCCTACAGCTCGGTCTTTTTTCAGAACGCCAACAACTCGGTCCGGGTCACCGATGCCTTCATGCATGCGGTGGTCAACCGCCAGCCGTGGTCAACCCGGCTGGTCACCAGCGGGCAAGACCACGAGAGCTTTGCGGCCGAGGCTCTGCTGCGCCAGATCGCCCAGGCGACCTGGGAGTGCGGCGATCCGGGCATGCAGTTCGATACGACGATCAACGCCTGGCACACCTGTCCCAACAGCGGACGGATCAACGCCAGCAACCCGTGCTCGGAGTACATGCACCTGGACGACAGCGCCTGCAACCTGGCCTCGCTCAACCTGATGAAGTTCCTCAAGGACGACGGCGGATTCGACACCGCAGCCTTCAAACATGCGGTCGATATCAGCATTACCGCCCAGGACATCATCGTTGACAACTCCAGCTATCCCACGCCCGATATTACCGACAATGCCAGCGCCTTTCGCGAGCTGGGCCTGGGCTATGCCAACCTGGGCGCGGTTCTGATGTCCCTGGGCCTGCCCTACGATTCCGAGGCCGGCCGGCAGTACGCGGGCGCGATTACGGCCCTGATGACCGGCCAGGCCTACTGCCAATCGGCTCGCATCGCCCAACAGCTCGGCCCGTTTGCCGGCTATGCGAGCAACCGTGAGCCCATGCTGGCGGTGATCGACAAACATCGCGCGGCCGCCCATCGGCTCGACCCGTCCCTGGTGCCGCTGGAACTGTTGTCCGAAGCGCGCCGAGCCTGGGACGAGGCGCTGGCACTGGGTCGTGAGGCCGGCTACCGCAACTCGCAAGCCACCGTCTTGGCCCCCACGGGGACCATCGCCTTTATGATGGACTGCGATACGACCGGAGTTGAGCCGGACATTGCCCTGATCAAATACAAACGTCTGGTCGGCGGCGGGATGCTGAAACTGGTCAATACCACAGTGCCCCACGCGCTGGCGCGGCTCGGCTACACCAGCCGCGAGGTCCAGACCATTGTGGAATACATCGACGAGCAGGAGACGATTGAGGGCGCTCCGGGCCTGAAAGATACACACCTGGCGGTATTTGACTGCGCCTTCAAACCGGCCCGGGGCAGCCGGGCGATCCATCACATGGGGCATGTCCGGATGATGGGAGCGGTTCAGCCCTTTCTGTCGGGCGCCATCTCCAAAACGGTCAATCTGTCCAACGATGCCACGGTCGAGGATATTGTCGACGCGTATATGGAAGCCTGGCGCCTGGGTCTCAAGGCCGTCGCCATCTATCGTGACGGGTGTAAGCGGGTCCAACCGCTGGAGACGCAAAAGCAAGCCCCGGCCGCAGACACACCGGCCTCCGCCGAGCGCAAACCGGAACGGCGCCGTCTGCCCATGGACCGCGACGCCATCTGTCATAAATTTGAGGTGGCCGGACACGAGGGCTATATTCACGTCGGCTTTTATGAAGACGGGACACCTGGAGAAATCTTCATCCGTATGGCCAAGGAGGGCAGCACTATCTCGGGTCTGATGGACTCGATTGCGACGCTGACTTCTCTGGCCCTGCAGTACGGCGTCCCGCTCGAAGCCCTGGTGAACAAGTTCGGCCATGTCCGCTTTGAGCCGTCCGGGTTTACCAAGAATGCGGATATTCCCTACGCCAAATCGTTGACCGATTATATCTTTCGTTTTCTGGGTACCCGTTTCCTGTCAACTGAGTTGAAAGAGGAAATCGGCCTGATCGAAACGCCGGATGCCTTACCGCCAGCCGATCAGACCGCGATCGTCACTGTTGAGCCGGTGGCTGAGGTCCGAGCCCCGGCGGCGGAGGCCAGCCGGCCAGCCCCGGTTTCAGCTGACCGACCACAGGCTACTACCTGGCAGTCGCAGGCCGACGCGCCGAGCTGTGCCGACTGCGGGTCAATCATGATCCGCAACGGATCGTGTTACAAATGCCTCAACTGTGGCGCGACGAGCGGCTGCTCATAAGGCACACCGGTCGCAGGTGTTGGAGCGGGGAAGGACGTGAGGAGGGGATACCGGGGAGGTGCCTTCCCCTGAGGGGAGAGGCCGGGTAACCGGGCGGGGCGTCCGTGTGGCGCCCCGTGGAAAATACACAATATCTGTCTGCTTCAAGCCCTAGGCTCTGGTGAGGAAGACGTGCAGCGAGGGGGGGAGTATGGTCAAGCTTCTGAGCTGTACCCACGGCTGTCCGGGCCAACCGCAGCCGGTCCGGGTAACCCGGAGTTTTCGCCACCAGCCCAGCCATGCGGAGCTTGTTGTCCACGGCATTCCGGTCAATGTCTGCGCGGCGTGCGGACAGTCCTTCGTTGAGGAAGAGACCGCCCTGCAACTCCAAGCCCTACTCCAGTCCTTGCCGTCCCCGTGGCAGGGCAAAACGCATGTGGAATTCGGGGCTTGTTTCGAGGACAAGCCTGCCAGACTCTGAGAGTTGTGCTACAACAGACCCAAATCGCTCTTGTCAGCA
>WTHE01000650.1:9629-17665 GCA_011523315.1 Candidatus Binatota bacterium | reverse complement strand
GCCTGCCAGACTCTGAGAGTTGTGCTACAACAGACCCAAATCGCTCTTGTCAGCAGGCGAGAGCCTAAAAGGGAGGACTGTGTATGCCGATATTCGAACGTGAAGATGTCACCCTGTATTATGAAGAGCACGGCGCGGGGTTTCCGATTTTGCTTATCGCTCCGGGCGGGATGCGTTCTGCGGTATCCTTCTGGGATCAGGCGGCCTGGAACCCCATTCCGCAGCTCGCCGCCCACTATCGCGTCATTGCCATGGATCAGCGCAACGCCGGTCAGTCCAGCGCCCCGATCAGGGCAACGGACAGCTGGCACGTCTATACCGAAGATCAGCTGGCCCTGCTCGATCATCTCGGCGTTGATCGCTTTCATGTCGCCGGCATGTGTATAGGCGGTCCGTACTGCATGGGCCTGATCCAGGCCGCTCCGCAGCGGGTGACCTCGGCGGTCTTGTTTCAGACGATCGGTCTGTCGGACAACCGCCAGGCATTTTACGACATGTTCGACGGCTGGGCCGACGCCCTCAAGCCGGACCGCCCAGAGGTGAGTGCCGAGGTCTGGGAGTCGTTCAAAACGGCGATGTATGGCGGGGACTTTCTGTTTAATGTGTCACAAGAGTTTGTCGCCCAGTGCCAGACGCCGCTTCTGGTCCTACTCGGCAACGATGTGTACCATCCATCCGAAACCTCACGCGATATCGCGCGGCTGGCCCCAAACGCCACGCTGATTGAAAGCTGGAAAGAGCCCCAGGATCAGCCGGCAGCCAAACAGGCGGTCGAGGACTTTTTGGCCCAGCATACCCCCCGCTAGACAGGAGGACACGATGAGCGAGGCCAAAGCGCCCCAACTGCCGCAGTGGATCACCGACCACCTGCAACGCTATCTGGACACCAACGGCGCCGACGGACATATGTGGGACTCGGGGCCGGTCGGCGGGCCGGGCCTCCTGCCGACGCTGCTGTTGACAACGAACGGCCGACGCTCGGGCAAGCCCATCACCATGCCGCTGATCTATGGCGAGGCGGACGGCAGCTATATCATCGTCGCCTCAAAGGGCGGCGCGCCACAGCATCCCGGCTGGTATCTGAACCTGGCCGCCAATCCTCAGGTCGAGGTGCAGGTCCGCGACAAGCGTTTTCGGGCCACCGCCCGCACCGCCAGCGGACAAGAGCGAAGCAGCCTGTGGCAAAAAATGCGCGGTATCTATCCGCCCTACGACGAGTACCAGGCCAAAACCGAACGGGAGATCCCGGTGGTTGTGCTCGAGCCGCAGGGCGAGGTCTAGGACGAGGCCGGCAGGCTCTGGTCAGGGAGCCTGCGCCTTCTCCTCCTTGAGCACGTAGAGGCCGTCCAGCTGGCGGTAGCGTTCCGCCCAGTCAGTACCATAGCCGACCAGAAAGCCCTGGGGGCGCACAAACCCGACCTGATCAACGGGAACCTCGCGCTGGGTCCGCCCCTCTTTTTTGACCAAGACGCAGACCGTAAGCGAACGCGGCCCGGCCTGTCTCAGGCGGCCTATCACAGTATCAAGCGTCAGACCCGTATCAAGAACAGTATCGACCAGAATGACATCCTGGTCGCGAAACTCCTGGTCGGGGCCGTGCGACAGCTGCACACGGCCCGTTGAGCTGGTCGCCCGTCCATAGCTGGCGGCCTGGACAAAAGAGACCCGAACCGGGATATCCATCAACCGGACGAGGTCGGCCACAAAAATAAACGCACCCTTGAGAATGCCGACCACCAGCGGCTCGCGACCGGCAAAGGTCCGAGACAGCTGTCGGGCCATGGCCCGCACCCGGCTCGCAATCTGGGCCGGCGTGCAGACTAAGGCCAGCTCTGGGGGAACGGCGACGGCGGTCCTGGTCTGCGTCATCGGAGTGCTCTCAAGACAACGAATATATTCATTGGCCCGGCCATGCTATCCTACACGCCAGGAAAGTGTAGCCCTATGCATCCGGCTGTCTCCTCCCTGCGAGCCGCCCTGGGCCCAGACTCGGTTCTGACTGCCCCAGCAGTCCAGACCGCTTTGCGCCGCGACGCGCTACGCCCACACCGGGGTTTTCACGCCATGACCGGCTTCGAGCAGCCGCCTGTGGCGGTTGTGCAACCCGACTCGACCCAGCAGGTGGTGGATCTCGTCGCCATTGCACGCCGTCACGCGCTGCCGCTGGTTCCGCGTGGCGGAGGCAGCGGCCTGATGGGTGGAGCCCTGTCCGTCCGGCCGGGCATCATCGTTGACCTGCGACGCCTGGATCGCATCCTGGCCCTCGACCGCCAGGCGCTGAGCGTGCGGGTCCAGAGCGGCGTGCGCCTGCGGACGCTGGGTGCATACCTGGACCAACACGGCCTGCTGCTCGGCCACGATCCGTGGTCTGTTGGCGTGGCCACCGTTGGCGGGGCGCTCAGCACCAACGGGCTGGGCTATCTCGGCGGACGCTACGGCTCGATGGGGGATCAGGTGCTCGGGCTTGAGGCCGTGCTCGGCACCGGAACCGTTGTCCGCACGCCCGCCCTGCGCAAACGCTCGACCGGTCCGGATCTGGCCCGGCTCTTCATTGGCGCGGAAGGCACGCTGGGTATTGTGACCGAGGTCACGTTGCGCATCTTTCCCCGACCCCAGACCCGGGCTCTGCTCGGTTTTACTTTTGCGGACTTTCCGAGCGGCTTTCGCGCCCTGCTCGAGATGCAGAGCTGTGGCCTCCAGCCAAGCTCCATGGATTTGTCGGTCGATAGCTGGCCGCCTGAACTGCAGGAACGCCAGACAGCCCCGGAATCCGACACCGCTCCAGCCTCAACGGCTTCCCCCACGGCCTATCTGGTACTGGTTTTTGACGGCCGAGAGGCAGAGGTCGCCGCTCAGCAAGACCTGGCCCGGGCGATTGCCCTCCGTCACGGCGGCGTAGCGGAAGACAAGGCCGCCGACCTCGACGCCTATTGGTCTACGCGTCATAGCGCAGCCGACCGCTGGGCCGCAGATCCCGCTCAGCGTGACGGCGTGTGGCTCGACACCCGAGCCGGCAGAGCCCAGCTGGACTATCTCCACCTCAGCATCCCAGTCACCAAACTGCTCGGCTTTCGCCTCCGGGTCGCCGACCGGTTGCAGGCCAGCCCGGTCCGGCTGTGCCAGGAAGCGGTCTGGATCTGGCCCGAATGCTATTCCCTGGTGTTGTACTGTTCGCCCGTTCGCGATCCCGCCGCAGCCCGGACCATGCGGCAGACAACCGATACCATTCTGAGAATAGCCCAGGACATCGGCGGCTCAATCGAGTATGTCCATGGCATAGGCGTGCGTCTCAGCCATCTGATCCAGCGCGAACTGGGCAGCGGCATGGCGGTTCTCCGCGGCCTGAAAGCCAGCCTCGATCCGGCCGGCATCATGAATCCCGGCAAACTTGGGTTGTAAGCGCCTGCCCGCGCCCAGCCCAGTTTCAGTTGCTCCGGGTCAGAGCCATCTGCTCTGGATACATATACGAGATGGCATAGATCACATGCGGGCCGGACGATTTCTGCATCTTGATCTGCTTGGGCCGGACGTGTGGCGTGATGTGCAAAATAAAGCCATTGCGAGCGGTGAGCAGTCGGGACGGTTGTGGCAGCTGGGGCGGCTTGTCTCGCATATCTTTAATGCCCCACCTCTTTCTCAAAGGGTTCCTCTGCTTCCTCAGCCTGATCCAGCAAATAGCTCAGCTCACGAAAGGCTTCGTTCACATGATGCGCCACGGCCAGCAGCGAACCGTAGGCGTCTTCGTCCGGGTCATACTGTTTGAGATGGTCATTGATCATACGCAGGAGGTCGCGCATCTGCTCTTCCGCATTCCAAAGATGCTCGCACGAAGCCATGACGTCCTCCTTTCAGGGCTCTGTAGCGCGGGCATTCTAGCTGACAAGCGTGATCCCGCCTAGAGCCTGTCGGAGAGGCGACCCAGATTGCAGACTGCGGCAAAGCTGGATATGCATAGAGAAACAGCAGAGCGGAACTGGAGGACACCGTGCGAAAATGGTATTGGCGGCTGAGCGGACTGGGCCTTGTTCTGGGACTCTCGGTGCTGGCGCAGGCCGAGGGATCGGATCGGATGACTCGGGGTCTGGGCTATGAAGAAAGGATGAGCTGGAGTGAGGCGATCTCTGAGTACACCACGCTGCTCACGGAAGAGCCCGAACACGTCGAGGCGCGCTACCGTCTGGGCGTCGTGTATGAGAAGCTGGGCGCCATTGACACAGCCCTGAACTGGCACCGGGAGGTCTTGAAGCGCACGCCCGACCACAGCGGAGCACGCACCGCTCTGGCCGGCTACTATGTGAAGCGCGGGGCCGAGCTGCGCCGCAATAATAAGCCGGCTGAGGCTGCCCGGGCGTTTCAGCAAGCCCTGCAATACAGTCAGGACTCGGCCTCGGTCCATTTTGAGCTGGGTCAGGAGTTGGCCAAGCTGGGTCAGCAGGACGAGGCCATTGAGGCCTACAGAACGGCCATTCGGCTTGAGCCAGGCATGAGCGCGGCCCACAATCAACTGGCCAAGGTGTATACCGAGAAGGGGCTGTATCAAGAGGCCCGGCACGAGTATGAAGAAGTCGTCCGGCTGAATCCGGACGATCCGGAAGCCCACCATGGCCTGGGGGTGGTGTATAGCGAATTAGGCCAACACGATGAGGCGATCACCACCCTGGAGAAATCGTGGAAGGGTTATCTGAAGCTCGGACGCCGCGATCTGGCCCGCCCGGCGTTCGATCTGCAGAAAAAGCTGATGGCCGAAAAATTGGCCGAGCAATAAGCGCGGCTGAGACAACCACGATTCTCCACGAGCGGCACTACGACCCCAGAACGGGCAACAGCACCCGGCACAGCCGGGTAATCGTCTGGGCAGCGGTGGTCCGGCTCCGCCCCAGGGCGAACAGGACGGGCAGCGAACCGGGCTGGGTCAGCATCAGCGAGGCGGCCTTGAGAGGCCGGATATCGCCCTCAGGCGTGGTCAGCCCTGTGAGGGCGGGTAAGGACATACCGAGCGGATCGAGAATAACCCGCAGAGGCAGGAAGGGAAGCCCCCGAGCCTGGGCAAACGCGGCGTGTACACCGCTCTCCATCTCGACCGCAATCGCCTGGGTGAGTCGGCCGTAGTGGGCTTTCTCCTGGCTGCTGAGCAACACCCGCGGACTGCTGAACAGCGGTCCGTCCGCCACACCGATTCCAGCCCGTTCCGCACCGGTACGCGCCTGTTTCAAAAAATCAGGGTGGGTCGGAAAACGCTTGAGCTGCGTCGGTGAGTCGGCCGCAGACACCCGAACATCGGGCGCCAGCACGAGCTGACCCGACACCAGATCCGCCCGCAGAGCGCCGGCGCAGCCGACGGACACCACGGCCGACAGAGGCATGTCCTGGAACCGCTCAAGCGCAGACCGTGTTCGGCGCGGGCCGATCCCGCCGGTCATAACCACGACTTCTCGCCGCCCCGCCATTCCCCGCCATACCCGTTTGTCTTCGCGCCTGGACTGGCGCACAACGGCGCGCACCGCAGCACTCTCCCAGGACAGGGCGGTAAAGACGGCCAGGGGAAGAGTGGTGTCCATCAACAGAGTCTCAGAGATAGGCGTACGCTCAATACGATGCCGCTAGGTATCCCGCCAGCCGACCCGCCTGCCGGTCCAATAGCGCAGGGCTGAATCGACCGTCATCGCCCCGTATACGCTTCCCGCCAGCGGTAGTGTCCACACCCAGCGGCGGGGCAGCTCAAAGAAACGCACGGCCGGCCAGTAGACGATGGCGCTCAGGCCCAGGGCTGCGCCACCCTCCAGGCTGAGCAAGAGCGCTATCGCGCCCGCTCCCCCCAGGGCCATGGCCAGCCCGACCACGCACCACACCGGGGGCAGCACGAAGAGCAGCCCCAAGCCGACCAGGGTGCCCAAGAGACGCAGGGCCGAGTGATTCAGCTCGGTAAAGGCAGTCCGGCGTACCATCGTCCAGATCGGACTCAGCGTATCGTAGACGCGCAGGCTGCTGACCTCGGTCCGACTCAGGCTCAAACGCACCGCCGGGGACATACGTTTGACCCGCCGAGCCAGATTCAGGTCGTCGATTATGTCGCCCTTGAGACTGGCGAAACCACCGATTTTTTCCAAGCCCGCAGCCGCCAGCAAGACACACCCGCCTGCCGCAGCCGCAACCCGGCGGCGGGGATTATTCACCCAGCGCATGGGATACAACAGGCTGAAGAAAAAGACAAAAGGCGGAATCAGCAGACACTCGGCACCAGACACACACCGCAAACGGGCCATACGGCTGTTCAGGGCCAGCTGTTTCCGCTCGCTCTCTGCGACCAGCCGCCAGACAGAACGTGGCGCGTGCCGGATATCGGCATCGGTCAACAACACATACTGGGGACGCGGCAGGCAGTCTCGCTGCCGGGGATGGACAATTCCGGGACTGGCCAGACCACAGGCGGCCGCAGCCTGCTCAAGCGCCCAGACTTTGCCGACCCAGCCGGGCGGGAGCGGAGCGCCGGGCAGGATGATCAGCCGGTGAGAGGCGCTCAGCCGCTGACCGGTCTGGCGGGCGATCTGGCCGCTGGCGTCGTGCGAGCGATCATCGACGAGCACGACCGTCAGCTGACCGGGGTAGTCCTGTTGCAGCAGGGCAGGCAGGGTGTGGGGTAAGACCTCGGCTTCATTCCGAGCCGGCACCAGCACACAAACGGACGGCCAACGGCCCGCCGGCCCAGCCTCAAAATCGGTCGGCTCATCCTCGCCGACCGGCCGAAAATCCCAGGCTCGGGCGGGATGGAGCAGAATGCCGAGCCACACCAGCACCGACGCAGCACCCAGCACGAGGAGCATATCCACAGCGTGCCCCCTAGGTCCGAACCCCTTTTTTGATATACCCGAACTGTCGAAACCAGGACACCGCTTTGCGCAGCGCCTCACGGACCGGAGTTTGTGGCAGGCCCAGCTCCCGGACAGCCTTGGCGGCATCAAAAAACATCTTTTTCTTACTCAATTTTACCCCGACCGGCGGAATCGAGGGCTCGCGACCGGGAATAAGACGCGCCAGCGCCGCATCTCCGTAGGCCGCTCCGAGGGCCAAGGCATACGGGACCTTGAATCTGGGCACGGTTTGACCGGTCAGCTCGGACAGCAGCCCAAAGAGCTGCTGGAGGGTCAGATTCTCGTGGCCCAGAATATACTTTTCGCCAATCTGGCCTCTCTGAGCCGCCAACAGATGACCTCGTGCAACGTCTTCGACATCGACGAGGTTGAGACCGGTATCGACATAGCCCGGCATACGACCGTTCACAAAATCGACAATCATTTGTCCGGTTGGGGTGGGTTTGAGGTCGCCGATACCGACCGGCGTACTCGGATTGACGACCACCACCGGAAGTCCCCGGCGGGCGTAGGTGAGTGCGGCTTGTTCGGCCAGAAATTTGCTGCGCTTATAGTGGCCAAGCATATCGCTCACAGACACTGGCGTATCCTCCCGGCCCAGGCTGCCATCCCCGACACAGCCCAGGGTCGCCACCGAACTGGTATAGACGATCCTCTCCACGCCAAGGGTCTCGGCCGCTCGCAGAACGTTTTCGGTTCCGGTCACATTGCTCTCATACATGTCTTGGCGACGACGTACCCACAGCTTATAGAGCGCCGCCACGTGGTAGACCTGGGCGCAACCGGCCATTGCCCGCCGGACCGACTCGAATTCGCGCAGGTCACCGACAACAATCTCGAGTGGCAAATCGGCCAGCAGACGGCGGTCAGCCTGGGGCCGGACCAGCGCCTGTACTTCGTGTCCAGCCTGGACCAGAGCACGGGCGACAATGCCGCCCACAAAACCGGTCGCGCCGGTCACCAACACCCGCATAGCCCCCTCCCCTAGAGGGCTTCGAGCGGGGAGTCAAGAGGCATGGGGTTTACTGGGCGAGCGCGGCAATACACCGCTCTCGGATCTTCCAGATATCCTCAAAGCTGAAGCGCCGGGCCGAGGCGTCGGTCGCTCTCCAAGCCCGCAAGAACTGCTGATGCCAGGAAATCTTGAAGCGGCCAATCTGTTCGGGA
>WTHE01000650.1:0-9529 GCA_011523315.1 Candidatus Binatota bacterium | reverse complement strand
GATAGTTAGCCCGATCAGAATTCCGGCCGTACGGGAGGTGATGCACATAGCGGCCAGCGTCACGGTAGGTGTGGACGCCGAGAGCCGCAAACCTCCGAGAGATGTCTGCGGCACGTTGAAGCGAGACACGCGGTAAGACCTGCCACGACTGCATAGGCCATCCTCCCCGTTTATGAGCGATCAGATGGAGCGTTTTCGTGTTTCTGTTTCAGCCCCCAACTTTCTCAGCCTCTGGGCTAGGTTCAGCATATATTTTTTGGTATGGGAAAGCGACGACTCAACCCGAAGGAGGAAGCCCATGGCTGATGTGATGAACGTGTCCGACGAAAGTTTTAATGCCGAAGTCTTGCAATCCGAGCTGCCGGTTCTGCTCGATCTGTGGGCACCCTGGTGCGGGCCGTGCAAAGCCATTGCGCCGACCGTCGAAGCCCTGGCCGGTGAGTACGACGGGCAGCTCAAAGTTGTCAAGCTGAATGTGGACGACAACCCAAAAACCCCGGCCAACTATAACGTCCGGGGCATCCCCAACCTGATCCTGTTCAAAGGCGGAGAGGTCCAGGAGCAGATTGTCGGAGCCGTCCCTCGGGCCAAACTCGAAGCGGCGATCAAAAATCTCATCTGATCAAAAGATCGCTCGCCTGGTACTCACATTGAGTGCCAGGCCCATCACAAGCATGACCGTCAACAGCGAGGACCCGCCATAGCTGACCAGGGGCAGCGGAATGCCGACCACCGGCAAGACCCCGATATTCATGCCAATATTGAACAAGGTCGGCCAAAACACGAGCGCCGCCGCTCCAACCGCGAGCAAAGCGCCAAACCGCTCTCGGGCCCGCCAGGCGATAACCAGCAGCCGTGTCAATATCAGCCCGTACAGGACCAACAGGCCGGCTGCTCCGACAAAGCCCCACTCCTCGGCAAACACGGCAAACACAAAATCGGTATGGGTCTCGGGCAGAAAGTCGAGCCGACTCTGGGTGCTCTGCAAAAAGCCTTTGCCCCACAACATGCCCGAGCCGACCGAAATCTTGGACTGCACCACATGGTAGCCCGTCCCCAGCGGATCACGGCCCGGATCGAGAAACGACAGAACCCGCTCTTTCTGGTACGGCTCCATCACGAAGAACCACAGGAGCGACAGGACACCGCCCGAGATCACACCCAGGAGCGCGAACGAGCCCCAGCGCAGGCCGGCGGCAAAAGTCAGGCAGACAAACAGCAGACCGAACGACGCAGCCGTACCGAGGTTGGGCTGGAGTAAGACCAGCGCGGCCGGGATAAGAACCAGAACAGTGGGGTAGACCAGATCCCGCAGACCGTAGCCGTCCTGCGGCGTATAGCGGTGGAAAAACCGGGCGAGGACCAGCAACAGGCTAATCTTGGCGAACTCGGACGGCTGAAGAGAGAGCGGACCAAACACGATCCAGCGCCGCGCCCCACCCCCGACAGAACCGATCAACGGAACGAGCAGCAGGAGGAGGAAGGTGCACAGATACAGAGGATAGGCCCAGTTCTCGAAGCGGTGATAGTCAATCCCGAAGGCCAGCGCCATGCCAAGGCTGCCTAGCCCGATCCAGATCAATTGACGGACGAGGGTCGGGTTGAGCCGCGGCCCGCCGGTATAGGTCGCGCTGTAGACAGCCAGCACGCCAACACCGAGCAGCGTCAGCGTCAACAGGAACAGCGGCCACTCAAAATGGGCGATCAGCCGCCGGTCGAACACCTGCCTCCTCCTTGCGCTGTCGGACCAAGGAGAAATAGGCCGCGAGGACTTTCTGCACCACGGGTGCGGCGACCCTCCCTCCTCCGTGGGCGGTGTGTTCGAGCAGGCAGGCTACCGCTATTTTGGGCACGTCAGCGGGCGCGAAGGCGACAAACCAGGCGTGGTCCCGAAGGTGGCGGGCGACCTGTTGACTACTCCCGCCACGCCCGCTGATGACCTGGGCTGTCCCCGTCTTTCCAGCCACACGGACATCGGCTACCTGAGCCCGCCTGCCGGTCCCATACACTTCATGGACAACCTCAATCATCCCTTCGGTAATCACCCGTAAATGCTCGGCGTCTATGCCGGTCCGACTCACCACCTCCGGCGTCTGAGTCTTGACCACCGCTCCATCTGTCGCAATGACCTGTTTGACGACGCGTGGACGGTAGACGGTTCCACCGTTGGCCACAGCTGCGGCAACCGCAGCCATCTGTAACGGCGTTGCGGTGACATACCCCTGTCCGATAACGGCCGAAACGGTCTCGCCCCGATACCACGGTTCACCAATCTGTCTCTGCTTCCAGCCTTGATCCGGAATAATCCCCCCGGCTTCATAGGGAAGGCCGATCCCAAGCGGCTCATCCAGACCAAACAGACGCGCGTAAGTGGCGATCGCCTGAATACCGAGACGGCGGCTGAGCTTATAGAAATAGACATCGCACGACTCGGCCAGCGCTTGACGGAGATCTACGCTGCCGTGTCCGCGTTGTCGCCAGCAACGGAACCGCCGCGCTCCCATCTGCATATAGCCTGGGCAGTAGGCACGCGTGTCGGGGGTGACGACGCCTTCGGCAAGTGCGGCAGCCGCACTAATGATCTTGAAGGTAGATGCCGGTGGATACTGGCCTTGAATCGCCCGGTTTGTCATGGGGTGGAGCGGATCGTCGCGTAAGGCGCGCCACGCTTTGGCGCTAATCCCAAGAGCAAAAACATGGGGATCGAACGTCGGGGCACTCGCCAGGGCGAGCACCTCACCGTTCGATATGTCTAAAACGACCACCGCGCCGGGTCTGCCACCCAAGGCGGCTTCAGCTTGTTTTTGCAGGTCAATGTCGATGGTGAGGACGAGGCTGTGCCCAGCCTGGCTGGGCAGCTCCTCAATAATAGCCAAATGTTTACCGCTGGCATCGACCTCAATCTGCCGTCCGCCGTTCTGTCCCCGCAGGGCGTCGTCCCATATCTTTTCTATCCCGAATTTCCCGACGATATCGCCACGACGATAGCCAGCCGACTGATCTAACTCACGCTGACTGACCTCACCGACATAGCCCAAGAGATGGGCGGCCAGAGTATCCATGTGATAGGCACGCTTGGAACGCGCCTCAATGCTGACCCCGGGGAAATCGTGGTGGGAGAACTCAACCGCTAAAACAGTCGCCCAGTCAACGTCCCGCGCCACGACAATCCCCGCATCGACAGGACGACGCGGGTCGGGTAAGAACGGGCCCTCGGCTGGTACGACCTGAATACCGGGCAGTTGGCGAGCCAGTTCTGATACGGTCTGGTCCAGGTCGGGTATATATTCGGGTCTGAATACGACATTGAAAGAGGGCAGGTTATCGACCAGCGTCCGCCCCATGCGGTCATACAGCTTGCCCCGAGGCGCAGGGACACGCTGGAAGCGCAGGCGATTACGCTCAGACCGCTCCCGGAAGCTCGGCCCCTCCTCAAGCTGGAGAAACCACAGACGAGAGATCAGCAGTACCAGCACGCCGCACATGACAATGCCCAGCGTGCCCAGGCGAGACGTCGGCGTGTTTGGTGTGCCAAGCAGGAGGGAGGGCCGGGACATCGCGCTTTACCTGTCGGGTACCTGGCTGTGGTACAACAGGGTAAAAACAAGCGGGGTCAGCAGCATGGCCAGTGCCATATCCCACATCACAGAGCCGAGCACCAGCCTCGGTGTTTCGGAGGCGACCTGTCCCAGCCGGCTGAGGCCAAACAGCGTGAGGGTTTTCAAACCAACCGCCACGGCAACCAGACCCAACACAGACACGGGATTATTCAGCCACAGACGCCGAGAGAGGAGGGCAACAGCCGCAAACACCACGCTCAGGGCACAGGCGTGATCTCCCCCCAGCGTGCCCGAACCGCAGTCGAACAGATAGCCCAGGAAGAAGACGACGGCCGCGCCGCCGACCGAAGGATAGGAAATGCCGATATAGACGCACAGAATTAAGAGCAAATCAGGGGCGAACAGCAGGCGAGGAAAAACACTGGTCTGCAATACCACAATGCCCAAACCAGTCAGCACCAAAATCCCAAGAGGGCGGGTGGGAAGCCGAGCTTCACTGCTGGGCGTATTGAGGACCGCCGGTGGTGACCAGAACCTCTTCCAGCTTGGCGAATTCGACATTCAGCCGGACCTCCACATCTTCAAACATCTCTCCACCCATCGTCCCAATCCGGAAGACACTGCCGAGGGGATGACCTTTGGGAAATATGCCCTCCTGACCAGAGGCCAGCAACACATCACCGACTCTTACATTGGCTCCCTTCGGCACATATTTGAGTCTTGCCCGCCCATTCCCAGTCCCGACGACGATACCTCGCTCGCGTGTCCGCTGCACGAAGGCGTCAATCCCGCTGCTCGGATCAGAGGCCAGCATAACCCGTGCGGTATGGGCGGTAGTAAAGACGATGCGCCCCACTACCCCGGCGGGCATCAGCACCGCCGAGTCCTTCCTCATACCATTTTGGGTGCCTTTATCAAGGACAAGACGGTCGGCCCACAGCCCGGGGCTCCGGCCGACGATCCGCGCCGCAACCGTTGGGGCCTCGATGTGAGCCTGGAGGTCGAGCAGACGCTGGAGACGCTGGTTGGCCAAGTCCATTTCGACCAGCTGCTGAACCCGCTGTTCGAGCGCCCCCACCTGTTGCCGGAGCGTATCGTTCTCCCGACGGACGGAGCGGAGATCGAAATACTGATCCCAGACCTGCTCAACACCCCGGCCGACCACTGTCGCGCCAAGCTGGAGCGGAAGCATTGCTTCGAGCAAGAGCGCACCGGCCGGATCTGGCCGGGACGGAGCCCGGGCATTCAGTACGGCTAACCCTGTAGAGATGACTAAAAAGAATCCACACGACAGAACGACCTTGTGCTGACGGAGCCAAGCATACATAGCGAGTCCCTCAGTAGACCGGGTTCTGTGTCTAGCTCTGGCATTGATTAGATAGCAACCTCGCGTAGCAGAGATAATTCATCCAGAGCCTTCCCCGCCCCCTTCACCACCGCAGTTAACGGATCATCAGCCAACGCAACGGGCAAACCGGTTTCCTCACGCAGCAGGATGTCGAGGTTCCGTAGCAAAGCCCCTCCGCCAGCCAAGATAATCCCTTTCTCCACAATATCCGAGGCCAACTCGGGCGGAGTTCGCTCGAGCGCCACTCGGACGGCTTCGACAATTTGGTTGATCGGATCCAACAGACAGTCCCGAATCTCCTCGTCAGACAACTCAACCGATTTGGGGATACCGGCCACCATATCCCGGCCCTTGATCTCCATGGTCTGAATCTCGTCGCTCGGATAGGCCGAACCGATCGTAATCTTGATCAACTCCGAGGTCCGCTCACCAATCAGGACATTATACTTGCGCTTGATGTACTGGCTGATCGCCTCATCCATTTTGTCGCCACCAACCCGTACCGATCTTGAGAAGACCACTCCGGCCAGGGCAATGACCGCCACCTCGGTAGTCCCTCCCCCGATATCCACAATCATATTCCCAACCGGCTCCGACACCGGCAAGCCCGCCCCAATCGCCGCGGCCATGGGCTCTTCCATCAGATAGACCTCGCGCGCCCCGGCCGATTCGGCTGACTCCTTGACCGCCCGTTTCTCGACCTCGGTGATACCGTTGGGCACACAGATGACAATGCGGGGCCGCACCCAGGGTCGATTATGGACCTTCTGAATAAAATAGCGGAGCATCGCCTCGGTTGTCTCAAAATCGGCGATCACACCGTCCTTAAGCGGTCGAATGGCAACGATGTGGCCCGGGGTACGGCCCAACATCTTTTTGGCCTCAAGGCCGACAGCGAGAACCCGACGAGAGCCACGGGAGTCTTTTTGTACGGCAACGACCGAAGACTCATTACACACGATCCCCTGTCCCCTGACGTAGATCAGGGTATTTGCCGTTCCCAGGTCAATCGCCAAGTCGTCGGACAGCCACCCCCATAAGGAATTAAGAACCATGTTTTATTTCCTTAGTACGGTGGACTTCCATAGAGCGGGAAGTCCACATGCAGAGTATTATCAAAATTGCTTGGTGAGAGCAAGTCCGCCTCACATAAGGCTTTTTTCTGCAAGAAGTCTTTTCAGAGCCCGGCTTGTCAGACCGATACGCTCGGCTGCGCATAGACAAATCATAACGTCGTATTATATGTAGAATATCCAGGACACAAAGGAGACAAACGGGAATGCTGGATTTCATGCGACGCCGAACCCGTTCGATCGGGGTTAAAATCCTGTTTGGGATCATTGCCCTCGTTTTCATCTTTTGGGGAGTCGGAGGCCAGAATGAGGGGCAGGCCATTGACGCGGTCGCCACAGTCGATGATCGCCCAATATCGGCCCGAGACTTTCAGCGCGCCTACGAAAATGTCCAAGCCACCTACCGCAATATCTATAAAGAGAACTGGAACCCGGAGTTGATCCAGACCCTGAACCTCAAAGACCAGACCCTCGAGCAGCTGATTGACATGCGACTCATGGCGGCCGAGGCGCGTCGGGTCGGGATGACGGTCAGCGACGACGAGGTCCGCGCCTCGATTACCGAGCTGCCGGCCTTTCAGGCTTACGGCTCGTTCAGCCCTGAGCGCTACCGACGAGTGTTGCGCTCGTTTCGCATGACCCCCCGCGAGTTTGAAGACGACCAGCGGACCCAGCTGCTGACCGCAAAGTTCCGGGACTTTATTCTTGGTACGGTCGAGGTCTCGGACAGCGAACTGCGGGACGTCTTCGCCTCGCGCCAGGACACGGTCAATCTGCGGTTCGTCAAAATCGCCTCGGCCACGCTGCTTGACGAGGTGGCGGTCGAGGCGGATGCCCTCCAGACGTATTACGAAACGCATAGAGAGTCTTTTCGCCAACCGGAGCGAGTGCGCTTTTCGTATGTCGCGTACCCGGCCGAGCACTTTGCGCCGGACGACGCGGTGTCGGATCAAGATATCGAGGCCGTGTATCAGCGGGACAGGGACAGCCGCTTCACCACGCCGGAGCGGATCAGAGCACGGCATATCTTGTTACGCCTTGAGCCAGACGCGAGCGAAGCAGACAAGGACGTGGCCCGGATAGCGGCCGCCGCGCTGTTGGAACAGATCCTCGATGGCGCGGACTTCGCCACCCTGGCTCAGGAGCACTCCGAGGATACGGCTACCGGCGCCAAGGGCGGCGACCTGGGCTTCTTCAGCCGTGGTGCGATGGTCAAACCGTTTGAGGACGCGGCGTTTGAACTCTCAGTTGGTGAGGTCAGCGAGCCGGTCGAAACCCAGTTTGGTCTCCACCTGATCCGGCTGGAGGACAGACAGCCCGCCCAACCGCGCCCGCTCGACGAAGTGCGCGAGGAGATTGCGGAGGAACTCACCAGGCAGCGCGCTCAGGAGCGCGCCCGGCAAGCCGCTCAGGAAGATCACCAGCAGTTTGGAACACGCGCTACGCTGACCGAGCTGGCCGAAGCCCGTGGGCTGGAGGTGGTCGGCAGCCCGTTGGTCAGCCGTGACGAGACGCTGCCCGACCTGGGCCGTCAGCCCCAGCTCCTGCAAGCCGCCTTCAGCACCGGACTCGACCAACTCAGCGCACCCGTCGAGGTAGGCGAAACGAGCTATCTCGTCCTGCCCCACGAGCGGCGGCCGTCACAAATTTCAGACTTTGGCGAGGTGCGAGACGAGGTCGAGGGCCGCTACAAGGCCGAACAGGCCGAAGCCCTGGCCAGACACAAGGCCGAGGACTGGGTGGCCCGGGCCACCCAGGACAAGTCCCTGGACCCGCTGGCCGAAGAAGAGGACCTGGAAATAGAAGAGACCGGAGAATTCAGCCGTCAGGGGACGTATATTCCCAAGATCGGCAGCCTCCCGGCCCTGAAAAAAGCAGCCTTTCGGCTGACCGAGGAAAAGCCGATCGTGCCCGCCGTGTACGTGTGGGGCGGCAATGCGTTTGTGGCCCAGCTCGTCGAACACCACCCTGCCAGTGCGGCGGAGTTCGAGCAAGAAAAAGACAGCCTGCGTCAAGAACTCACCGACCGTAAGCGGGTCGAGGCAGGTCAGGCTTTTCTGCGCCATCTGAAAAAACACGCCACCATCGAGACGAACCAGGCGGCCCTGCTCCGCCTCTCCTCATAGACAAACTCCGAGTGATTTCCCGTTCCGCTCTGCCAAAGGAGGTCTCCCATGCCCCTGTTACAGCCCGGCGACACCGCTCCAGGTTTTAGCGTCCCGACCCACCGCGGCGAGGAACTCAGCCTGGCCAGCCTGCATGGCAAAAAGGTCTTGTTGTGGTTCTATCCCAAGGCCGCCACACCCGGGTGAACCATCGAGGGTCGCGGGTTCCGCGACCAGTACGCGATGTTTCAGGAGCAGAACGTCGAGGTCCTGGGGGTAAGCTTTGACAGCGTGGCCGACAACGCCGCCTTTGCCCAGAAGTTCGGCTTTCCGTTCCTGCTGTTATGCGATACCGAACGCGAACTGGGTCTGGCCTACGGCGCGTGTGAGAACGCCACAGCCGGCTATGCCAAACGGATCAGCTATCTGATTGACGAGACGGGACAGGTTGAGCGCGTCTACGCCAGCGTGCAGGCCGGCTCGCACCCGGCCGAAGTCCTGGCCGATTTGATTTCATAGCAGCCTGGCAGGGCATAGAGCGATGTTGGCTACGGGGACGAGGTGAGGGAGCAAGAACTCTGGACAGATGATTCCTCCCTACCCCTCCCGCGCCGCCTGTAAGGCGGCTTCATACACCACTTTGAGCGGCACGTGCTGTTCGCGGGCGCAGCGTTTACAGTCCTCATATTCGGGAGCGACATGGATACGCCCATCCGGTTGATGGGCCAGCTTGATACCGACTCTGCCGTAGGGTGTCTCAAGCGCCCGGTGTTCACGTCGCAGGGCCAGGCGCTCGACCGGATAGACACGAATGCCCAGGGTTGAGGTCTCGGCAAACAGCAGGCCGCTCAGGCGTTCCCGATCCGTCGCTTCACACAGCACCCAGACCAGAACCCCGGGACGATTCTTCTTCATGTGAATCGGACATAAAAAGACGTCGCGTGCCCCAGCCTCGAGCGCACGCTCCATGACATGCTCATAGAACTCGGGGTTGAGATCGTCGATATTTGTTTCCAAGACCAGGAGTTGGTCGGTCCGGGGCGGCTCTTGGCTGTGGCCGAGGATCACCCGCAGCAGATTCGGACGGTCGCTCAGCTCCCGCTCTCCCGCCCCATAGCCGACGGCCTCAATCTGCACGGCGGGGACGCTCCCGGGTTGGGCGACCGCAGCCAGAATTGCCGCCCCGGTCGGTGTCACCAGCTCACTCTGGCCGTCGGCCACACACACCGGGAAGCCCTTGAGGAGTTCCAGCGTGGCCGGCCCGGGCACGGGCAGGATACCGTGTCGCGACGCCACCACCCCGCTGCCCAGCGGCAGGGGCGAGACGTACACCCGCTCGACGCCCAGCGTGTGCAGACAGAAGGCGGTGCCAATAATATCGACGATGGAGTCAACCGCCCCGACCTCATGAAAGTGTACGTCTTCGGGGGGAACGCCGTGGAT
>WTHE01000406.1 GCA_011523315.1 Candidatus Binatota bacterium | reverse complement strand
ACCCGGGGCATTACGCTCTGGCCCAGCTGGAACAGATGGGGCTGTTGGGCTGCATCATCACCCAGAATGTCGATAATCTGCACCAGGCCGGCGGCAGCCAGGACGTGATCGAGTTTCACGGTAATATGCGCCAGGTGGTGTGTCAGCGCTGCGACACCAGCCTGCCGCTGACCGAGGTGTCGCTCGAAAGCCTGCCGCCGTACTGTCACTGTGGCGGCGTGTTCAAGCCGGCCGGCGTGTTTTTTGGCGAGCCTATTCCGCCCCACGCCCTGTCCCGCTTTTACCAGGAGGCTCACAGCTGCGAGCTGATGCTGGTGGTCGGCACCTCGGCGGTGGTGTATCCGGCTGCGGCCATGCCCGGCGTGGCCAAGGAAGCCGGGGCACAGGTCATTGAGATCAATCCCGAGCCGACCGACTTGACGGACGCCACGGCCGATTTCATCATCCAGGACAAGGCCGGGGTTGTGCTGCCCCAGATTGTAGCCCGCATCAAAGCGCTGGCGTCATAGACGGAGAGCATGACGATGCCGTCTGCCCAAAGCCTTGCCTACCACCACCTGACTGTCAATGATTTCCATAGGATGGGAGAAGTCGGCATCCTGCATGAGGACGACCGGGTTGAATTGATTGATGGAGTGATAATCGACATGGCTCCTATTGGCAGTCTGCACGCCAGTCAGGTGAACCACCTTACTCATCGGCTCGTTCCAGCCGTATCCGGCCGCGCGATTGTTGCCCCGCAGAATCCGTTACATTTAGGTACCTCCTCTGAGCCCCAGCCGGATGTGATGGTCCTGCGCTACCGGGCTGACTTTTATGCCGCCGCCCATCCTGAGCCGTCAGATGCGTTGCTTCTCATCGAGGTTGCCGATACCTCTTTGTCGTATGATCGGGATGTCAAAATTCCGCTCTACGCCCGTCACGCTATTCCAGAAGTGTGGCTGATCGATGTGCAAAATCAGCGGGTGGAAGTCTTCCGTCAGCCTCATCCCAACGGGTATCAAGCTGTTCTTCAGCCGGCCAATACTGAGCGTCTTCGTCCGGTGCTCCTTCCAGATATTTCGGTCTTGGTCGCCGATCTGTGGGCGAGCGCTCACGAGTGACAGCGACAGAGGAGAGGGGACACGTCTCTTCCTGATGGCATGTCAGGACAAGGGCTTGGTACTCCGCAGGTCAGGGCAGCGGCAATCATTGGTGTGTTCCCTTTGACAGCTCTCGACTATACGCGCTAGGCTGGCGCCTGTCACGAATAACAGGAGGATACGCATGAGTCTGAAAGGAAAAGCGGCCATTACTGGCTTTGCCGAAATGACCCCCCAAAAGGGTGGCGGAGGAAAAACCCCGCTGGGGATTATCGGAGAAGTGGCGCGGGATGCGATTGCCGACGCGGGTTTGAAAAAGCAGGACATCGATGGCCTGCTGACGGGCATGGCGATTGGCGATTACAGCGTGCTGTGGCCGTCAGTCATTTCGGAATACCTGCAATTCCATCCCCGCTATTTCGATCTGGTCGAGTTGGGCGGGGCGTCGGCCACCGGCATGTTCTGGCGGGCGGCCGCAGCCATTGACGCCGGTATGTGTGACAACGTGCTGTGCGTCCTGGGCGATTCGTGGACGAGCAAGACGATGAGCGTGGGAAAACCCCCGCCGTTTCCGCGCCTGGACGCCGAGTTCGACGCGCCCTACGGACTGATCGCGGCCAATCCGGGCTATGCTCTGATTGCCCAGCGCCATATGCACGAGTTCGGCACAACGCCTGAGCAGCTGGCCAAGGTCGCGGTTGATCAGCGCAAAAACGCCTGCCGCAACCCTGCGGCTCTGTTCGGCAACAAGGAGATTGGCATTGAGGACGTGCTCAACTCGCGCATGATCGTCGACCCGCTGCATCTGCTGGAGATTGTCAGTCCGTGCACCGGCGGCGGGGCGTTCATCGTCACCAGCGCCGAGCGGGCCAAGGACAGCCCCCACACCCCGGTCTACCTGTTGGGAGCCGGCGAGGCGGGCGGCCACTGTAGCATTACGCGGGCCGAGAGCCTGACCACCTCCCTGGTCAAACCTGCGGCCGAGGCTGCCTTCGACATGGCCGGGCTCACGCCCCAGGACATGGACTTTGTGCAGCCCTACGACTGTTATACGATTACGGTCCTGGTCACCCTGGAAGACGCCGGCTTTTGTCCCAAGGGCGAGGGCGGCCGCTTTGTTGAGGACCACGACCTGTCCTACGCGGGCGACTTCCCGTCCAATACCCACGGCGGTCAGCTGTCGTTCGGCCAGCCCGGCCTAGCCGGCGGCATGAGCCATTTGATCGAGGGCGTGCGCCAGCTGATGGGTCGGGGCGAGGCGCGCCAGGTCGAGGCTGCCAGGCTTGGCTATGTCAACGGCAACGGCGGCATCATGAGCGAGCAGTGCAGCGTGGTGATCGGCGTCAACTAGGAGGAGCCCATGTCAGACTATACCAAGCCCCTTCCTCGTCCGACCGTCTCCTCGCAGCCGTTCTGGGATGCCGCCAAACGCCACGAGCTTCAGATCCAGCGCTGCGAGAGCTGTGGCGCGGTGCTGTTCTACCCGCGCGAGGTGTGTTCCGAGTGTCTGTCCTCAGAGCTGGGCTGGATCCGGGCGTCCGGCCGGGGCACGGTGTATTCCTACACCATTGCCCAGGCGCCGACCCACCCCGCTTTCCGCGAGGACGTGCCGTATGTGGTGGCGATTGTCGAGCTGGACGAGGGCCCGCGTCTGACGACCAATATCGTCGGCTGCGACCCTGCGGCCATGCGGATAGGCATGCCGGTCGTCGCCACCTATGATGACGTGACGCCGGACAGGACGCTGGTCAAGTTCCGGCCGGCCGACTCGGTCTAGTCGGGCGGTTTGAGGCTGCGGATACGGCGAACAGGGGGATGGCCGGGCGTGTCGTCGATAAAGGTCAGGTGGGCCGAATCGCAGGCCGGGCAGATGACCAGCGTGCCGTAGCGCTCGTCTTCGACCATCGGTGGCCAGCGCCCGTCCGCAGGCTCCCCGTAGTTGCTCATGGTGTATAACTTTTCGGCGCACATCAGACAGTGCTGGGCTTTGGCCATGATGTCCTCCTGGGCTCTGGCCGATCCTAGGGCCAAGTCGGGGCCAAGTCCAGCCAGAGAGAAAGGACAGTCTATGTACACAGGATTACAGGTGGTGATCGGCGCGCTGCTGGCGCTGACGCTGAGCGGCCCGGCCTGGGCTCAGGCCGAGGTCGGCAGTCCGGCTCCAGATTTTTGTTTGCCGTCCAGCGACGACAGCCAGGTGTGTCTCAAGGACTTTCGGGACAAGGACAACGTCGTCCTGTTGTTCTATGTCCTCGACTTCACCTCGGGTTGAACCCTGCAACTGTCCTCCGGTCAGGGGGCGGAAAAAACACTCAACGCCAAAGTCCTCGGCATCAGCACCAACCACGGCGCGTCCCAGAAGGTCTTTACCCAGCAGCTGAAGCTCGATTATCCCCTGCTGAGCGCCTTTGCCGCGCCCGAGGTGATTCGTGACTATACCGGCTGGCTGGACGAAGAAAAACGGCTCGGCAACCGCGCCTACGTCATTATCGACAAGCAGGGCATCGTCCGCTTCAAGAAAGTCGGGGAGATGGTACCGGTCGAAGACCTCGAACAAGTCCTGGCCAGCCTCGAATAGCAACGCCTTGCATATATTCTCCCGGCGCTGGAATAATGGGCCGCCTGTCCGCACGGGAAGGAGGGGGAGCGATGAAAATATACGCCTTCGGGCTCGTGCTCGCGCTGTGCGTCTGGCCCCTCGTCCCGCACGCCCAGGAGAGTCAGCCTGCCCTAGCCACGGCCGAACCGGTCACGCTCGACGCCCCACCCGCTCTCGAACAGGCTGTCGCCCAGCCAGCGGCGACCGAGGCGTCTGGGGCTCCGTCTCAGGTCATACTCGGCCAGGCCACGGATCACGCCTCAGACCAGACCCAGCCCGCCCCTGACGCTCTGCCGCCAGACTTCTGGGCTGCTCCTGAAAGCGAGCAGCCGCCCGAGCAGCGAACCTATCTGGGCGCCCTGTACGCGACACCCGAACACGAGGGGCTGCAAGGCGTCCAGGTCCTGAGCGTCATCCCCGGCAGTCCGGCCGCCCGAGCCGGATTTATCGGCGCCAACACGCCTCAGCAGCAGCGCACCAGCTGGTTCCGGGTCGCCGTCCTGGCCCTGTCCATGTCGCCAGCCGGCGCCTTTGCCATTCCGCTGACCATCGCCCACCACGTGTACACAAACCGGCACGCGCCTGCCGACCTGCCCGGGGATTTGATCGTGGCGATTGACGACACCCCCATTCCCGACGCCCAGGCTTTTTCCCGAATCCTGGGCTCCTACGAACCCGGCGACCGGGTCACCTTCACCTTTATCCGGGCCGGAAAACCCATGCAGATCGCCGTCACCCTCGAGTCCGAGCCGTTCTGAGCCGGGCTCCCCATCTCGGCCTGGACGCCAGCCGCCTTTTCTGCCAAGTTGACCCGGAGGAGCGGGGTATGAAAACCTTTTATGAGCGATTCCTAGACGAGATTGAACGCAAGCGGGAAGCCGGGGAGATCGACGAAGACAAGGCCCAGCGCTGGATTGCAGAGGTGCAGAGCCAACTCCAGGAGTACGCCAAAAAACATCCCCAGGCTCCTATCGCCAAAATGCCGATCCTGCACTGAGCGTGCAGGCCCAGACCAGGAAAGACGTATGAAACAGCCCTCCACCCGCGCCGTGCGGATCGGCCAGGCCGAACTCGGCGCCGGCGCCCCGCTCCTTGTCCAGAGCATGTGCGCGACCAAGACGACCGATATCGACGCCACGGTTGCCCAGGTCCATCAGTTGCAGCAGGCCGGGGCCGGTGTGGTCCGCATTGCGGTTGACAACCCCAAAGAGGCGGCCGCGCTCAAAGAGATCCGTTCCCAAACGACCGCCACCCTGTCGGTTGACCTCCAGGAGAACTACAAGGTCGCGCCTGCGGTCGCCCCGTATGTGGACAAGATCCGCTACAACCCCGGCCATCTGCACCATATTGAAAAGGCCAAAAGCATTCCCCAGAAGGTCGCCTGGCTGGTCGATATCGCCCGCGATAACGACGTGGCGATACGGGTCGGGGTGAACTGCGGCTCGGTCGCCCCGGCCTTTTTGGCCCAATATCCGGGCGATCAGATGGAGGCCCTGATTCAGTCCACGCTGTACCACTGCCGCTTGATGGACGAGCTGGGCTTTGCACGTTTTGTGGTGTCGCTCAAGGATTCGGACCCGGCCAAGGTGGTCGAGGCCAACACGCGTTTTGCTGCGGCGCGGCCCGATGTGCCGCTGCACCTCGGCGTGACCGAGGCCGGGCTGCCGCCCGACGGGATCATCAAGAGCCGCGTCGCGTTCGAGAAACTGCTGGCGCGGGGTATCGGCGATACCCTGCGCGTGTCCCTGACCCTGCCCAACGAGCGCAAGCACGAGGAAGTGACGGCCGGTTTTCAGATTATCGACGATGTCAAAAACGGACGCTTTCGGTCGGTACCCGACCTGGACTCGGGGCTGAACATCATTTCCTGTCCGAGCTGCTCGCGGGTCGAGAACGAGAAATTCGTCGAACTCGCCCAGCAGGTCAAGGCCATGACGGCCTACGCCAAACAGCACGATATCACCATCGCCGTCATGGGCTGCCGGGTCAACGGTCCGGGCGAGACGGACGACGCCGACCTGGGTCTGTGGTGTGGGCCGACAACGGTCAATCTCAAGAAGAAGAGCACCAAGCTCGGCCACTTCGGCTACGACGTGGTGCTCGACCGTCTGCGCCAAGAGCTTGACGCCCTGATCGCCGAGCAAAACGCCTGAGTCGTTCCCGCCCGCAGATCGCCTGATGGTGGGTGAACTGACCGCTCTCCCGTCCTCATGTCCGCCGCCTCTCCTGTCGCGAGCAAGCAGCTTGACTCTCCGGCCGCAGCGCATATAAGGCGAGACTGGACGTGTGAGCCAGGGAGAAGCGCGCTGTGAAAGTCAATATCGCCAAGGGCTACCACACCCGGCTGCGCCAGCAGGCGTTCTACGCGCCCATCCTGGTCGGCCTGACCGGACGGCGCAAAACCGGGCTGGCCATGCGGGTGCGCGAGCTGTTCTCCTTCCGCCGTGAAGGGCTGCCGATCACCGTGCGCCTCGTCGGCTATCAGGGCCGGGAAGGGGTGTGGCTGGTCGCCGTGGCGGTGCGGATTGCGACCGACGCCGATTCCCTGCTCGAAGGCATCGCCTATCTGAACCCGCGTCAGGCCGACGACTACCATCTGCTCCACCATCTGGCCCAGCAGGAGGGGTTTCCGCTGCTGTTTCTGAACGACAGCCTCAAGGTCGGGGTCGGCCAGGAAGTGGTCTGGTCGGTCCATAACCGCCAACAGGTCCGGGTATTGTTGCACCAGCTCGACCATATTCTGCCCGAACTCCGCGAGGACGGCGGGGCCGACGCCGACTTCAGCGCTATCCGCCAGGAGTTTCACGCCCGCCATTCCGTCCAGTCCCTGCTGGCCGCCCAGCCGCATGTGACCGGGGTGAGCTTCGGCGCGTCCTTTCGGGGCGTCGTCCTGGAATAAGCGCGTCAGGACTACCGCTCATGCGCAAGGATACGCATCGGTATGTGTACACCCCCTCCGACCTGCTCGAATTTCTGAGTTCGCCCTTTGCGACGTGGATGACGCGCAGGTGCCTCGATGACCCCGAGGCCGCCCGGCCGGATGCGGAGTCGGCCCAGCAGCTGAGCCTGGGCGAACACGGCCGCCGCCACGAGCAGGCTTTCCTCAAGCAACTCCGAGACCAGGGCCGCCACGTCCATCGCGTCCCGTCCGGCGGGGATCGCGCGGCGCTCACCCGCCGCGCCATGCAGGCGGGACACGAGGTGATTTTCCACGGCCTGCTGGCAGAGGCTGGTCGGCTTGGCGAAGCCGATTTCCTGATCCGGGTCGAAACGCCGTCGCGGCTGGGCGACTACGCCTACGAGCCGTGGGAGACCAAGCTGGCGCGGACGCTGCGACCCGAGTTTGTGATCCAGCTGTGCGCGTATGCCGACCTGCTCGAAGCGGTCCAGGGGCGGTGCCCCGAGCAGCTGCACTGTGTGACGGGCGACGACCGGGCGCACACGTTTCGGACGGCCGACTATGTGTATTATTACCGGGCGCTGAAGAACGCCTTTATCGCCTTCCTGGATGGCTTCGACCCTGACAGTCCTCCGCTGCCCAACCCGTGGG
>WTHE01000397.1 GCA_011523315.1 Candidatus Binatota bacterium | reverse complement strand
CTCGTGTATGTCAGCCTCGGCACGGTTTTTAATACGCGGCTGGGCGTCTTCCGCAAAATCATCCGCGCCCTCGGCCGGCTCGACGTCCTGGGGCTGGTGGTCACCGGTCCGGGGTGTCCACCCGGTCTTTTCCCGGCGGTTCCGCCAAATGTGCGCGTCGAAGCCTATATTCCGCAAACCGCCCTGCACACCGAGCTGAAAACCCGGCCGGCCCTGATCATTTCACACGGCGGGGTGAACACCGTGATGACGGCGCTGTCCCACGGAATTCCACTGCTGTGTATCCCCCTTGGCGCGGACCAGCCCGACAATGCCCAGCGCTGCGTGGACGCCGGAGCCGGCCTGCGCCTGGACCGACGCCTGCTCACCACCGCCCGGCTCACACGCGCCATCCGCACGCTGCTCAGCCAGGATTCCTTCACCCGCCAGGCACGGAAGATGCAACACACCCTGCGTCGCCATAACGGACCCGAGGAAGCCGCAGCGCTCATTGTGCGCCTGGCCGAGACCCGCACCCCGGTCTACCGGACCCTGACCTCACAGCCGGCTTGACCAGTTCGGCCAGTTCTCTTTCTTTCGGTAGCGCTCTTGAGAGAGGCGGGCTGTTGACAACTGACAGCGCAATCATAATATCTTCTCTGGATATGATACCATTGGCATCGCACAGAGAACGACGCGGGCCGCCCCTACCAGTTCGTCAACGTGGAGACCCTGCTTGACGACTTTTTTTCCGAGGTTGAACGGGTGTTGCAGGAGCGTGATGTGGGAACGACTGTCATTGCGGTAGAGGAGAAAGACTCATGACGACATACAAGGTTCAGAGCCTGCGCGCGTTGCGCGACGAGATGAAAGCAGTGGCACGCGGGCAGAAGCCGGCTCCTGCGGATGCAGCACGACCCAGCTTCAATTCCGTCGAGGCCCTGGTACGTCTGCTGACACCAGAGAACCGCCGGCTTCTGTCACTGATTCGTGACCGCAAACCCGAGTCCATGACCGAACTGCGGGAATGGACCGGACGCGCCCAGCCCAATCTCAGTCGCACGCTGGCCAAGCTGGAGGCGGCAGGACTCGTTGCCATGAAGCCCGGCAACGGCCGCCGTAAGGTTCCCGAGGTCAAGGTCCGCAAGATTACGGTTGAGATTGACCCCTGCGGGGAGCGAGACCTGCTGCAAATGGCCTGACCGGGCTCTCTCGACGGTTCTCTCAACATAGGCCAAGGGTTGATCTGGAGGGATTTACTCGCCGGTGATCTGGCTGAGGGAACGCCGCGCCATGCGGGTGACAAGCATGGTCACCCCCAGTGTCGCCGCCAGCCCCAGGCCCAGCACCAGGTAGTAGGCCAGGCCCCTCTCCACCGCCGCCCCGCCGGCCAGGCTGGCCACATCGCCGGCCAGTTTGCCGGAGTAGACGTACAACAGTGAGCCGGGCAGCATACCGACCGAGGCGAGCAGATAGTCGCCGAACCGGACCTTGGTCAGGCCCAGGCTGTAGTTCAACATCGTAAAAGGAAAGACCGGCGACAGACGCAGCAGCAGGACGATTTTCCAGCCCTGCTCGCCGAGTGCGGTATCAAGCGCGGCAAAGCGCGGGTTGTTGGCCAGGCGGCGCTCAACCGCAGAGCGGGCGACATAGCGGGCGATCAGAAAGGCGGCCGACGAGCCCAGGACGGCCGCCACGAACACATACGCCACGCCCTGGCCCAGCCCAAAGACCGCGCCGGCCGCCAGGGTCAGCAGCGAGCCGGGCACCAGAGCGACCACGGCCAGGGCATAGCCGACAATGAACACCAGCGGCCCCCACCAGCCGAGCGTCGTCACCCAGGCGGCAAACTGCGGCACGACGCCACCGACCTGTCGTCCGATGAGCAGCAGACCGACCACTGCGCCCAGGCCGAGCAGGATTTTTCCCCAGGCGCGGGCGTTTTGCGGCATCAGCGCCGCAGCCGTGTCCTTCATATTCCTCCTCGGGTTCCTTCCCGGGCGGATTCAGTCCTTGAAGGCGGGCAGGACTTCCTTGCCAAAGGTCTCAAGCTGACGCTTGGTCTCGTCCCAGGGCATCAGGCCCTGGTCGAAGAACCAGCCGAACCACTCTACATTGCTGTTCTTTTGCAGGGCTTCGAGTTCACGTTTGATGTCGTCGGTTGTGCCGACCAGGGCGTACTTGCTCTCGACCATGCGCTCAAAGGTATTCGGTACCGGGGTGGTTTCACCCGGAAAGCGATACGCCTCAAAAAAGCCGAAGCCCGAAAAATACTCGATAAAGCCGGCGCCCTGACACTCCGCGCCCAGGGAGTAGGCCTGGGTGTAGGAGTCGCCGAGGTGGACCGAGCGAAAGGCGCCGACACTCTCGCCGAGCGCCAGCTGGCGGCCGGATTTGGCCGCTTCCTCGCGGTAGGCTTCGCACAGCTCACGGAACGAGGGTGGATGGGCGATCAGGATCCAGGGCACGATATTCTCGGCCGCGCACCAGCGGATCGTGCGCTCGCTGACCGAGAAGGGCTGCCAGATCGGCGGGTGGGGCTGGGTGTAGGGTTTGGGCACGACGCAGATGCGCTGGACCACCCCGTTCTCGTCCACCTCGCCCTCAGCCCCGTATTTGGCGGTCCAGTTTTTGGCCACCGGCCAGCGCTGAATGCCCTCCTCGTACGGTGCCGGGACCTCGTAGTACTTGGTTTTGAAGCGGATCGACTCCTGGGTCCAGGCCATCTTCATGATCTTGAACACCTCTTCAAAAACCGCCCGGTTGTGGGCATCGACCTCGGAGCCGTCCATGGGCGCGCCGGTCACGTGGTAGTGCTGGCCGAGCACGTTCGTCCAGCGATCCTGATAGCCGCGGGCAAAGCCGGCCACAAAGCGGCCCTTGGTCAGATGATCCAGCACTGCAATCTCTTCCGCCACCCGAATCGGATCCCAGGTCGGCAGGACTAGGCCCAGCGAGGCAAACTTGATGCGCTCGGTCCGGGCGGCCAGATCGGTGTACAGCAGCAGCGGCGCGATCGAGGCTTCATAGCCCTCGGAGTGAAAATGGTGCTCGGTGGTCGACAGCGCGTCAAAGCCCAGGTCTTCGGCCATCTGGGCGATATCCCGGACCTCTTTCAACAGCTCCTGATACTTGTCGTTATTGCGACCGATGGGCCGCAGTTTTTCACGCTCTTCAAACGTCGCCGGAACGGTCGGCAGCAGGAATAGATTGAATTTCATCTGCGGTCCTCCTCTGAGTCAGGGTCCTAGCGGGTTTCGCGGATCTTGGCCAGCACCGGCATCAGGTAGCGCTTGAAGGTCACCGGGTTTTCGCACATCGGGAAATGGCCGATTTCTTCCATGATAATACACTCCGAGCCCTTGACCTTGCGGGCCGTGTTTTCGGTCATTTCCGGGGTACAGGCAAAGTCATACACCCCGGTCATGAAGTACATCGGCACCCGACCGGACAGCCGGTCCACCAGATTCCGAAAATCGTGGTCCACACTGTAGAAGTACAGATCGCCCTTGAAGATGCCGGGACCGCTCTGCGCGTAGTACCACCACGTCTCGCGCCGGTACTCCTCGGGACTGTGGGGCGCCATCAGCCCGTAGACCGAGGTCGCGGATACCTCACCGCCGTGCATGTGGGGGTTGGACAGCCAGTCGAGCCACCAGCCCGGTGAATACTCGCAGGCTTCGATGGCGATCAGGGCTCGCACATCCTGCTCAAAATTGAGCGCCAGATGCAGACAGATATTGCCGCCCATCGAACTGCCCATGATGACGGGCCGTTCCAGCCCCAGCTCCCGACAGAAGGCCATTACAAACTCGGAGTAGAACGTGGCCGTCAGGCGATACTCTTCCTTCCACCAGCCGGTGGGCGGGATGGATTTGCCGTGGCGGGGCAGGTCGAGGGCAATGACCCGAAAGCTGCCGTTGATATCAGGGTCGCACAGCTGGTGACGCCACTCGCGCGAGTCGGTTCCGGCCGTATGGAGACACACCAGCGGAATGCCCTGCCCGGCTTCTTCGTAAAACACCCGGTAGTCTTCGCCCGCATACGGGACATGAATATACCGGCCGGTAATCGGTTCGATGTTCGCCATGCTAGATGCCTCCCGCTTCGTTGACCTTGCGCATGAAGTCGAGCGTCCAGGTAAACGCCCGCAGGTTCTGCCACATCACTTTGACATCACCCTCAATCTGCAACCGCCCGTGCAGGGGATGGGCCATCGCCCAGATATCGTTATACATCGGGGGCGGAATCGGCTGAACAAACTTCTCCCAGGTCTGGGCCGGACCGCGCAGGGCAAACGCATAGGTCGATTCAGGACCGAGATGGTCGTCAATCCGGGTAATCCGCCCGCCAACATACGAGACAACATAGGTGGTGTCGCCAAAGGCAAACAACACCGTGGCGGTCAGGTGCTTGCCGATGATCTTGATGACAGCGTCCTGATTCACCAGGGTCTTCCAGCTTTCCATCCAGGCGGCGTCGAATACAGCCATACAGTCCTCCTTACCAATCCTGTGTATCCATCTCCATGTCGCACCGACCGGCGCGGCACGCTACAGCCGGCCAATCTGTCGCAGCACCGCAGCCTGATCCCAGTAGATCCGTTCCGCAGCCATTTTCCCATCCCGATACTCGACGATAATCACCAGGCCCACCTCAATCGGTTTGCGGGTCGGGGGCAGACCGGGCAGGAACCAGTCCATCTGCCTGGTATGGACCAGCCGCACCGTCGCCTCCTCAACCAGGGTGTCCCCGGTCACCACCCGCTTGGTGGTGGTGTGCTGCCACTGGTCCGGAATCGACGGGATAAACATATCGCGGTAGTAGGGCTTCAGCGCAGCCTTGCCGCTGGCGCCCGACTGGCTCGGGATGTGCAGCACACTGGCATCCTCGGTCATCGTCGCCAGGGACAGGTCTTCATCCTTGTCGATAAACTCGCCCCTCACATGCTCTTCCCACAGCCGGATCAGGTCTTGTGCCGCCATGTCTACCTCTCGTCCGCAGGGCTCAGCCGGGCCACCCGCTCCCGCAGTCCTCGCGCGTCCTCGGTCCTGCCTATCTTGTCATACACGCGGGATAATGCCAGCAACGTATCCGTCAGGCCGGGATCGTTGGCCCGCTCCCGCAGGTGGAGGGCCCGCAGGTAGTAGGACTCGGCGTCCACCCATTTTTCCTGCTCGGCGTACGCGGCGCCGAGCGTCTCGAGGTGGGCGACCAGATTGGGATGCTCGGCGCCCAGCGCCGCCTCAAGCACGGCAAAGGTTTCGGCATACACGGGCAGCACGGCGTCGGAGCGCCGGGTCTGGCGCAACAGGTCGGCCAGCCCGCTCATGGTGGTGGTCAGGTTGTTGAGGCTGACCGCGACCTGGTGCTGGCCCGGGCCGAGGGCGCGCTTTTCTATGGCAAAGGCGCGTTCGTACTGCTCTTGCGAGGCGGCCAGCTCGCCAGCGTCTTTCAGCAGCAGGGCAAACTGGTTGTGACTGGTGGCGACATTCGGGTGGTCGGCGCCCAGCGCCTCTTGCATGATCGACACCGAGCGCGCAAACAGCGGACGCGCCGCAGCGTACTTGCCCTGCTGGTGGAGCAGGGAAGCCAGGTTGTTGAGGCTGACCGCCAGGTTGGGATGGTCGGGACCGTAGGCCGTCCGGGTAATCTGGAGCGCCCGTTCGTACAGGGGGCGAACCGCCTCCAGCCGGCCTTCTTCGCGCAGCACCAGGGCCAGATTGGTGAGACTCATGGCCAGGCTTGGATGGTCGGGACCGAGGCTGTCTTCCTGGATGGCAATGACCCGCTCATAGGTGTGTTTGGCCTCGCTGTAGTCCTGAATCTGATACAGCAGGGAGGCCAGGTTGCTCAGGCTGGTGGCCACCGTCGGGTGCGACGGACCGTACACCGCTGCATAAATCTCACCGGCCCGGACGAACAGGGGCCGAGCGTGGGCGAATTGTCCGGTCTGGTACAGGGCCGAACCCAGGTTGTTCAGGCTCTCGGCCACGTCCGGGTGCCGAGGGCCGAGGGCGGCCTCGCGGATGCGCAGGGCGCTGCGCTGGGCTTCCTGAGCCTGGCCGAACTCGCCTGTTTCTTTCAGCACCAGACCCAGCGCGGTCAGCGTTGCGGCAACGCGCGGGTGCTGCGCGCCATGGGTCTTGCGCTGGATCATCAGCGCCCGCTCAAGCAGGGGGCGGGCGCGCGCCTGGGCGCCGAGGCGCCGCAACACCTGGGCCTGCTTGACCAGACTCAGGGCCAACGCCGGATGCTCGGCCCCGAGCGCTCGTTCCTGGATGGCGGCCGCCTGTTCGAGTTGGCTCAGTGCTTGGTCGTAGTGGCCCTGCTCTTCGTCGAGCTGGGCCAGATTCTCCAGGCTGACGGCCAGCGCCGGATGCTCGGCCCCGAGCGCCTCGCGGGTAATATCCCGGCCGCGGACAAGGTGCGGCCGCGCCTCGGCATAGCGTCCCAAATCCTGGAGCACGAGCGCCAGATTGGTCAGGCTGCGGACAATGCCCGGGTGGGTGAGCCCCAGATGTCGCTCATCAATCTGAAGGGCGCGCACGAGCAGCGGACGCGCCTCCCCGGGCTGGCCCGCCTTCTGGAGCACGAGGGCCAGGTTGTTCAGGCTCTGGGACACGAGGGGATGATCCGGGCCGGCCCGCTGTTCGGTCAGCCGCAAGAGCTGCCGGGCCGAACCCAGCGCCTCGGCATAGCGCCCGGCGGCGTGGAGTTGGGCGGCCTGAGCGGCCAGTTCCTCAAGCTCCGAGGCAGGCTCATCGGGCGCGACCCTCTCCTCGGCCCAGACGCGCGGCGCGGCGAGACAGCAGGCGACACTCAGCAGAACGACGAGGCCGCGTGTCAGCCACATGAGATGCTGCTCCGCCTCGCTCAGGGGGCTGCGGGTGAAGAAATCGCCTGGCGCGAGAGCTTTTGATACGGCTCGGCAACGTCGAGCGAGCCGGGCAGCGTGTAGGCGCCATCCCGGAACATGGGCAGATGCGAGTAGTAGGAACGGTGGTAATAACAGCCCAGCCCCTGGCCGGCCTCGGCCGGAGCGACGAGCGGCTCTTCGGACTCGGCCACATCGAGGTCCGGCCCTTGCTGGTCAGCCGGCAGGGTGTTCGGCAGCGGAGCCGGGGGAGTCGCAACGCCCGGGTTCTGGTAGGCGTCCAGCCAGCCATAATACACGGACGGGTCGGGCTCGGCCGCCAGCGCGTCCGTGGCAGCCCAGCCCGAACACAGCAGGACTGCCGCCATCCACACGGTCAGCACCCGGGA
>WTHE01000599.1 GCA_011523315.1 Candidatus Binatota bacterium | reverse complement strand
GGCATAGGCGAGCGGATTTCGGGCTCCCAGCCACCGGCCTGGCTTTTGCGCTCACGGCCCTGCTTGCCCTGGGCTGTACTGAATTCGTACACCCGGCCCTCGACGGCGACCAGAATGCGGCCGCCGTGGCTGACGACATGAGCCTGGACCGCTCGGCCATCAAAGAGTAGTGTCATCGACCCGTTGCGGGCCGAGATCAGCTGAGCCTGTCCACTGTGCCCGTTCAGGCTGAATTCGTACCTGTCCCCGCTCTGGGTGTAGTCGAGGACCAGCGCTTCGTCCTGTGCGTACAGGGTGGTCTTCATCCGCTAGTGTCCTAAGCGCCAGCCGCCGAGTTGGGTCCAGGGGCTTGGCGGGGGGGAGTGTGGGCTTGGTGCCTGGCCGGAACTTGGCTGGGTCTGGCCCAGCGCCGCAGCCAGGGCGGCGACCGAGCGATGGGTGGTCGTATCCGGCTGCCAGTTCTGGAAGTGTTCGGCCAGAAAGCCGGTATGGGTGTGCCCGGCAATGAAGGCCGGATGGGCCAACACATCAAGGAGAAACGGTCCGTTTGTGATCGGGCCGAGCACCACACACTGGCGCAGGGCGGCCTGCATACGTTGGCGCGCCTGCTCGCGGTCTCGGCCCCAAGTGGACAGCTTGGCAATCAGCGGGTCGTAGTACACGCTGACCTGGCTGTCCAGTTCCACCCCCGCGTCAACCCGAACGCCGGGCCCGGCAGGCGGCTGCCAGGCCAAGACCGGCCCGGGGGCGGGCAGGAAGCCGTTGGCCGGGTCTTCGGCGTACAGCCGGCACTCACACGCGTGGCCGCTGGGCTGAATAGCGTCCTGACCGAAGCCCAGCTCTTCGCCGGCGGCAATCCGAATCTGTTCGCGGACCAGGTCGAGGCCGGTAACCAGCTCCGTAATCGGGTGCTCGACCTGGAGGCGGGCGTTGACTTCCAAGAAGTAAAAACGGCCCTGATCGTCCAGGATGAATTCGACCGTGCCGGCGTTGTAATAGCCTGCGGCTCGGGCTACGGCCAGGGCCGCTCGGGTCATGTCCGCCCGCAGTGGCTCGGAGACCGCAGGGGACGGCGTTTCTTCAAAAATTTTCTGATAGCGGCGCTGAATCGAGCATTCCCGCTCACCCAGATGGACCAGCGTCCCGTGCTGGTCGCCCAGCAGCTGGACTTCGACGTGGTGCGGTTTTTCCAGGTAGCGCTCAATATATACCGTGCCCTCGGCAAAGGCGGCTGCGGCTTCGCGCTGGGCGGCCGCCAGGGCCTCGTCCAGCTCGTCGTAGCTGCGGACAATCCGCATGCCTTTGCCGCCTCCGCCGGCCGCAGCTTTGATCAACAGCGGATAGCCGAGCGCCTCGACCTGCTCTTTGAGCACCGCCGGCTCGGTCGATGGCTGTTCCAGGGCCGGGATGACCGGCACCCCGAGCGCGGCAACAGTCCGGCGGGCGAAGATTTTGTTGCCAACGGCCGACAAGGATTGCGGCGCCGGCCCGATAAAGGTCAAACCGGCCTCGTGCACCTGCTGGGCAAACGTCGCGTTTTCCGACAGAAACCCGTAGCCCGGATGAATCGCCTGGGCGCCGGTGTGTTGGGCGGCGGCAATAATCGCCGCGCCGTTCAGGTAGCTTTCGGTGGCGGGCGCCGGGCCGATACACACCGCTTCGTCAGCCGCGTGCAGATGGGGAGAAGACAGGTCGGCCTCGGAATACACCGCCACGGCCGCGATGCCCATCTCTTGACAAGTTCGGGCGACGCGGGCGGCGATTTCCCCACGGTTGGCAATCAGAATCTTTTTGAACACAGCCACTGCCTCGGATATCGGAGTCGGAAGACCTGGCAGCCAGCAGTAGTCTGATCGGGGCGTTTTGTCTACTCCCCGGGGTCGGGCTCACTGCACCTTCTGGTACTTGCGATAGTCGTAGCCGGTTGCCATGGCCAGCAGCAGCTTGTCCATACCGCCCTGGCGCTCGCGACGCAGGACGGCCAAGCGGTCCAGAAAGTCCTGGTAGTCCTTGTGGACCCGCCGCTTACGGTTGACGCTGCGAAAGACAAAATCCTTCAGCCGGGTGACGGTGAAACGCAGGGCCGAAAACCGGAGTTCATTGGGAAAGGCGTCCCACTCGACCAGGGCCAGGGTCCGCATTTCCTGGTAGCCGTCAATCAGGGCGTTGAAGCGGTCGAGGTGGTAACGCCCGTCCAGATAGCACAGGGCGTTCACCGCAGTGGCCAGGTCACTGATCAGTTTTCCCTGTGCCGCAGCCTCAAAATCGAGGATGCCGGACACCTTTTTGCCCCGGAACAGCAGGTTGTCGGCAAACAGGTCGCCATGAATAATGCCCTTTGGCAGTCGCTCTTCGAGATACTCCTCATGGTGGGCCAGCTCATCGTCCAGGGTGTGTTTGACCTGCTTCAGGTGGGCCGGCAGGTTCATCCGCAGGTAGAGGTTTCGAATGCAGGCAAAGCTGAAACGGTTCTTCAGGCTGGGTTTATAGCTTTGCCCGGCCAGGTGGAGGGTGGCGAGTGTTTTCCCGACCTGGTGCAGATGTTCGGGGCTGATCTGCTCGACAGCACGTTCCTTGCCGGACAGGGCAGCGTACACCGACACGACCTTGCCTCTGTACTCACGCAGCAGCAGACCGTTCTGGTCGGCAATCGGCCTCGGACAGGCGATGCCCTTGGTCCGCAGAAAGGCGAGCAGTTCAATCTCGCGCTGCGCCTGCTCGGCGTCCTTGACCTCGTGTATCTTGAGAAAGAATTTGCTTTTGCCGAATTCGAGCCGGTAGTAGGTATTGACAGATCCGGTCGGAACGCCGTAGAAGGCCGACAGCTCTCCCAGCCTATAGGGTTTGATGAGGCTTTCCAGTGTTCTTCGCTTGAGGACGGTGTGGACCGCCATGCTGCCGCCCCGTATGTCCGTGCTGTGATCAACGACTCTGAAAACAGGCAAATACAGTGACTTAGCTTACTCTCTGACTTCTGTTGTGTCAAGAAAAAATGACTGAGCGCCCATTCAGGGCAGCGTTCGCCCGGCCTCGGTCGGGTGACGGTCTACCAGCCCATGACATACGACGGCATGCGCTTGCTGTGTTCACCGCGCAGGTCTGCCCCGCCTTTGACGATGCCGTGTTTCAGATCGACACAGATTCCGAGCACGTCGCCCTCGCTCCAGTCTCCGCTGACCTCAATGGTATGGCCCCGCGCCTCAAGCTGCTGGCGGACCTGACTCGGGATACGGCCTTCGAGGCGGAGCAGGCCGGGCGCGGCATTATGCGGAAAAAAGCTCGACGGAAAATGGGCTGAGGAGAAGCGTGGGGCTTCAATCGCGTCTTGGACCTCCATGCCGAAATCAACCATGTTCAGGAAGAATTGCAGGGTCCACTGGTCCTGCTGATCGCCTCCGGGCGTGCCAAAGACCAGATAGGGTTCACCCTTGCGCAGCACCAGACTCGGTGTCAGGGTTGTGCGCGGCTGTTTGCCGGGAAGCAGGGCGTTGGGATGGCGCGGGTCGAGGAAGAAGGTCTGGACCCGGGTGCCCAGCGGAAAACCAAGGCCGTCAATCACCGGAGAAGACGGAATCCAGGCTCCGCTGGGGGTAAAGGAGGCCATATTGCGTTGGGCGTCGACCACCGTCACGTACACGGTCCCCGGTCCCCAGTTGCGGGCGGCAAACACCTCTTGGCCCTCCAGCAGCGCCACCCCGGTATGGGGGTCGCCCGGCCGTTGGTCGTGCGAGGCGTGGTGGGGGTCAATCAGGATACGACGTTGGGCTGCATACGCTTCGGACAGCAGGCTGTGCAGCGGGACATCGACAAATTTCGGGTCGCCGTAATACTGTTCGCGGTCGGCAAAGGCCAGCTTCAGACTCTCGGCCACCGTATGGATATAGTCGGCGCTGTTATGGCCCAGGCTGCTGAGGTCATAGCCCTCCAGGAGCGCCAGCTGTTGCAGAAACACCGGTCCCTGGCTCCACGGGCCGCACTTATACACCTCATAGCCACGGTAGGTATACGAGACCGGCTCTTCGATCGTAGTCCGAAACGCGGCCAGGTCCTGGGCGGTGACCAGCCCGCCGTGGGCTTTGCAGTGCTCCTCGATAATCTGCGCGATTTCTCCCCGATAGAAGGCGTCCCGGGCTGCCTCCAGCCCGGCCTCACGACCGCCCGCCTGGGCGTCCTGCTCGGCCTCCATCAGGCGCCGGAAGGTTTGTCCCAGGTCCGGGTTTTTGAGGATTTCTCCCACCTCGGGCAGGCGGCCGTCCGGCAGATAGACCTTGGCCGAAGACGGCCATTTGCTACGAAAACGCTCCGCATTGCCGGCAATCGAGAAATCCATCCGCATATACGCCGGAGCCGGGCCGCGCAGCGCGGTATGGAGCGGAAAGCCGTCCTCGGCCAGTTCCAGGGCCGGTTCCACGACCTGGCTGAAGCGCAGCGTGCCAAAGCGCTGGAGGACGCCGAGCAACGCATCGGGAGCGGCACACGGACCGGCCGCCTCAACGCCGTTGAACGGGATCAGCGGAATGTCGTGTTCCCGAAACCACTCAATCGTTGCCGCCCGGGGGGCAACCGTGTTGCCGTTAATGGCCGCCACCCGCCCGTCAGCCGCAGTATACACCAGGGCCGACAGTTCCCCACCGAAGGTATGCATATGGGGGTTGAGCACGCCCTCGGCCAGGGTTGCCGCCACGGCCGCGTCAAAGGCGTTCCCCCCGGCCTGCAACATGCGCAGCCCGGCCTGGCTTGACAGATAGTGTTCGGTGGCAACCATGCCCCGCGTACCCATGAGTGTTGGACGGTAGGCCATAGGCTTCTCCTTGAGAAAGACAGTCCGCACCACGCCCCCTAGCACGTCGGGTGAGGAAAGGGAAGCAAATCGGGAATAAAGCAGGCAAGCAAAGGATTGTCTCTGGGTATGGCACGAGTCTGGTCTGAGAACGCCCCGGCAGGTCGCAGTCCTCCTCTACATGACGATGTCGTGAAAGGTGATCGTGATACCCTCACGACCTTGTTGTCACGCTCACCCTTTCTCTGTATATTTTGCGCGGAAAACACCAACAAGGAGGGTTTCATATGTCGTGTTCACGTTTGATCAGATGGGGGCTGGCCGTTGCGCTTGCCCTTGTCGCGAGTCCGGCCGTTGCCGACCTCAACCCCGGCGATAAGCTCGACAGCTCGAACTGCGAGCAAGCCCGCAGCATGCTGCCGGACTTTGTGACCGAAAAGTTCTGTGCCGGTGACTATGCCGCAGAAATCATTGAGGTCACCGACGAGCAGTTCCAGTACAGTACAAAGTTCAAAGCCGGCTCCGAGGCCAACGCCGGAAAATACTATGTGACGGACACTGGTCACATGTATGAGACGGCCAGCCAGACGTGGCCCAAGTTCTGGTACGGCTTTCCGTTTCCGGGCCTCAGCGCCTCGCTCACCCAGGACAACTGGCAGGCCGAGCTGTCAAAAGACCCCACCATCCCGTACAGGATCATGTACAACCACCAGGTCGCCCGTTTCCAGATTGACGACGTGTACTGGTTCCTGTCGATCAAATGGTGTACGCCGGCCGGTTTTGACCGCTCGGTCGAATTCGGCGCCTACGCGACCTGGTATATCGGACGCCACTCCGGTCCGATGGAAAATCCGGACGAAACCTACCTCAAAGACATCATCTTCGGGGTTGCCCCGTACGACGTGGTGGGCGTCTCGACCCTGGAGTACTGGTTCACCGACCCGGAGAAATGGCAGTCCATCTGGGCCTTCGTGCCTACCATCCGCCGCGTGCGGCGGCTGACCGCCTCGAACTCGTCCGAGGGGCTGTTCGGCTCCATCATCGCTCGTGACGACCCCTACGGCTGGGCCGGGAAAATCCAGTATATGAACTGGAATCTGATCGGTATTCAGGACATGCTGGTGCCGATTGCGCCGACCGGTATCGAAAAACCCATGCTGCCCGGTGAGCCGGCGCCGAAAAAGCTGCCGTCCAACGATGCCAATATCGGCAATAAGGGCCAGATCCCGCCGGGTCAGGTCGGTCGTATCACCTGGTCGCCGGAAGAGCGGGTCATGCACGGCTATGAAACACCGGGCTGGACCGGCAAGGCCTGGGCGCCGACCAACCTCAAGCTGGCCAAACGGACCTGCTGGGTTGTCGAAGCCACGCCCAAGGACCCCTACTACGCCTATGGACGGCGGATTGTCTACATCGACAAGTTCGCCTACTGGGCCTACTGGACGACCCTGTACGACCGGGCCGGCGAATACTGGAAGACCATCATCTGGATGGACAAGATGGGCTACACGCCGGGACGCGACATGACGGTCCGCCATCCGTTCTGGGGTGTTGGTGAGGATGTCCGACAGAATCGGGGCAGCTTCTTTGACGTGCAGTCCAAGGGCTATTACACCGAGTATGAGCTGGGCTTTCCGGATTCGACCTACACCACGAGTAACCTGGCCGCCCTGGGGAAATAAGGGGCTCAGCCTGACTTCAACCGAAAGGGGTGGGGGTTCCCACCCCTTTTTGCTTGTGCGACGGTTTTGGGCAGGCACGGGGTCCTGCCCCTCCATCCAAACGGCACCAACGGGCAAAGGCGCTGAGCCATGCGTATCTTAGTCGTCGAAGATGAGAAAAAGGTCGCCAGTTTCATCCGCCGCGGACTCGAAGCCGAGCACTACCAGGTTGAGCTTGCAGCTGACGGCCAGCGCGGTCTGGAGATCGTACTTGAGGAAGACTACGATCTGCTGATTCTCGATATCATGCTTCCTAAACGGAACGGCTGGTCGGTGCTCGCAGAGATACGCCGCCGGCGGCTGTCCATCCCGATCCTCATGCTCACCGCCCGGGATACGGTCAGCGACCGCGTGGCCGGCCTCGACCGCGGAGCGGATGACTATCTGACCAAACCGTTTGCTTTCGAGGAATTAGTGGCCCGGGTGAGAGCCCTGCTGCGCCGCGGAGCGCCTGCCCAGCCTCCGATTCTCCGCCTCGCCGACCTGCAACTGAATCCGGCCGAGCGAGCCGTGACACGAGCCGGACAACACATTGAGCTGACCGCCAAAGAGTTTTCCCTGCTGGAATTTTTCCTGCGTCGGCCCGGCCGGGTGTTGAGCCGCGCCCTCATTGCCCAGCACGTCTGGGGGGTGGATTTCGATACCTTTACGAATGTGATCGACGTGTATGTCAACTACCTGCGCAAGAAGATTGACGCCGGTTTTGAGCCCAAACTCCTGCACACCGTGCGGGGTGTGGGCTATGTGCTCAAGGAGCC
>WTHE01000543.1 GCA_011523315.1 Candidatus Binatota bacterium | reverse complement strand
GGCGTATGACGCGGCCGGCCCAGACGGGGTGCTGCGCTGGATCGGTGTCGGCCAGGACATCGGTTGCCGGAACGCGCAGGCCGGCCAGGCCTTTTTTGCGCTGATCTCCCAGACCGCCCAGCTGACCCTGCGCGGCGCCTCGCCGGTCGTCCGGCTGGCCGAAGTCCAGGCCGTGCTGCTGAAATTCCTGCACATGCTGAGTGGTCCGAGCGGCGGCTTTGTTGAGACGCCACTGCTCTTCGTGCCGCCGCCGCTGGCCGACCCCGAGGAGGAATGGATTCCGCTGCCGGCCTGTGTCGATCACTTCTCGACCTATGAGGATAATTTTCGTCTCTACCGGGTGCTGGTCGCCCATCAGGCCGGACGTCTGGTGTTCGGCACCTACGACTGCGTGCCGTCGGCGCTGTGGGACGTCTTCCCGCCGTATGTCCGTACCCTGCTCGATGGAGACGCGGCCCGTCCCGAGACCTTTGCCGCCTACTTCGCGCTGTTTCCCCGCTCCGACCTGATTGAAGACATCTTCCTGGGTCTTGAAGCCAGGCGTATCGCCGCCCGGCTGACGGCCCACTATCGCGGCCTGGCCGACGATCTGGGCTGGGCTGCCGGGTTGACCGAACTCCAGCCGGCCGTGCCTGCGGCGCTCTTGTCCCGGATTCCGAGCGAGGAGTTCGAACAGCTCGAACGGACCGGTACAGCCTCGGACTGCCTGGTCTGGGCGTCCCAGCTGTACGCCCAGTTCTTACAGGACGAGCAGCCGACGCCCGGCGGTTCGGCGTCGGTCACCGAGATTGATTTTGACCAGGTGCCCGAGCAGGCCGCAGCCTTTCTGACCGGGGTGAATCTGAGCCGGGGCGGGGCCGATGAGGAGTCCGACGCCGAGCAAGCCGCCCGGCGCCGGGGTCGCACGGCCCGCGACCTCCACTATGTGTACGACGAGTGGGATTACGAGATTGAGGACTATCGCTCCCACTGGTGTGAGCTGCGCGAGGTTGGTCTGGCCCAGGACCAGGGCGCGTTTTTTTCGCGCACCCTGGCGACCTATGCCGAGCTGACGCCGGACATCAAGCGTCAGTTTCAGCGCCTGCGGCCCAAGATGTTTCATCCCGTTACCGGGCTGGAAGACGGCGAAGATGTTGACCTCAACGCGGTGGTGGCCGCGCGGGTCGACCTTCACCTGGGGCACACGCCCTCGTCCAAGCTGTACCTGGCCAGACAACAGATCAAGCGCGATGTCGGCGTGCTGTTTCTGGTCGATCTGAGCGCCTCGACCGCCGCCGAGCTGCCCGATGTCTCGGCCGGGACGGCGCAGCGGGGCAAGGCACGGGTGATCGACGTAATCAAGGAGGCGCTGGTCATCCTGGCGGTCGCCCTGGAGGAGATTGGCGACTCGTACGCCATCTACGGCTTCTCAAGTCGCGGCCGCCAGGATGTCGAGGTGTATCCGGTCAAGACGTTCCGGGATGCGCTGAGCGCCGAGGTGAAGGGCAGAATCGGGGCGCTGAGCCCGCAGGGCAGTACCCGCATGGGAACGGCGGTGCGCCACGCCACGCGCAGGCTGAAGGCCCTGTCCAGCCGGGCCAAGCTGCTGGTGCTGTTGAGCGATGGCTATCCGGAAGATCAGGGCTATGGCAAGCCGGTGGTGCCGCCGATGTACGGGCTGCGCGATACGCTGATGGCCTTTCGGGAAGCCGAGCGGAGCGGCATCCTGTCCTACTGTCTGACGGTCGACCAGGGCGGACACGACTATCTCCAGGAAATGTGCGCGCCGTCACGCTATATGGTCATTGACGATATCCTGTCCCTGCCGACCGAGCTGCCCAAGATTTACCAGCGTTACATCTGGTCCCAGTGGTTGTAGACCGCCCCGAGCCGTGGTGGCCGGATGAGCGCCCCACGAACCGGCAGGCGGAAGCCGCAGCGGCACCCGTTCTCTCTTGCCCTGTCGCCGGACTTCTTGTACACCCACAGGCATACTCTGTCTGACGGGTAAGGGAAACATGACATCAGATACCGCTGGCCTTGATCAGAGCCGTTTGACCCAGACCGCCCGCCAACGGCTGACCGCTGTTCTCGATGAGCTGCCCGTGGCCTGGCAGACGCCGCTGCTGGACGCGCTGGCAGAGGTGGAGACGGCAACGCTGGAGGGCTGGCTTGCCGGTCAGCATCTGCACAGCTGGGTGGAGCACGGCCGCCGCGGCCTGAGCCTGGATCAGAGCAAGAACGCACATCTGGCGCCGGCCTTTTTTGGGGCGACTTCCCGGGTCTTACCCAGGCTCGGCCAGGGCGACCTGAACGAGTGGTCGCGCCTGGCCTTTGATATCGGTGGGGTTGACCCCGCGCAGGTGTTCACCAGCCTGCCGGACGGCCTGACCGAGCTGGACCAGGCCGAGCGGCTGAGCTGTTACCGGCTCGTCCGCAACTCGGTGTATCACTCGCCGACGGCTGCGGTGGCGCTGTACCGGGCGCTGCCGCACGCGTGTCTGCTGATTCCGGCCGAGCTGCGGTCCACCTATCTGCGCTGTATCCAGGCCGGGGTGAGTTTCGATCCCGAGCCCCTGCCGGTGTCGGTGACCCTGTTCAGCTCGACGCTGCGTTCGCTGCCCTTGGAGACCTGCCGGACCCTGCTGGAACGCATCGGTCAGCTGGCCCAATTTGTGCCGACTGGCGTCGCCCGGCTGTTCCGGGTGCTGGGCCAGGCCTACGACGAGGTCGGCGAACAGGGCGTGCTGGGCTGGATCACGGCCGGTGAGGAGCTGGCCCGCCGTCGGCCCGAGGCTGCGGAGGCGTATTTTGCCCTGGAGTCGCGGACCAGCATACTGATGTTGCGCGGGACGGTGCCGGCCGTCATGCTGAGCGATGTGCACGGCGTGCTGCTCAAGTATCTCCACATGCTGGGTGGCACGACCTACAGCCTGGCCGAGACCGAAACGATGAGCTTTCCGCCGCCGCTGGGTTTAGACGACGAGGAGATGCTGCCCCTGCCGGTGTGGATTGAGGCCTTCCCGACCTATGAGGAAAACTTCCGCCTGCTGCGGGTCATGGCTGCCCAGCAGGCCGGCCGGGTGGCGTGTGGAACCTATGCGATTGATCTGGCCGACCTGTGGCCGTCCCTGCCGCCCTACGTCCATCTACTGTTGGCCGACGGGGCCGAGCCGCCGGATAATCTGTTCGACTTTTTCCACCTCTTTCCGCAGCCCAAACAGGTCGAGGCGCTGTTTGTGCATATCGAGAGCAAGCGGGTGGCGGCTCAGCTGACCGCCTCGTACCGGGGCTTGCGAGAGGATCTGGCCTGGGCCGACGAACAGACCCAGCTCTATCCCGCAGCCCTGTCCATGCTGCTGCCGCGCCTGCCCAAGGCCCTGTGGCCCGACCTGACCAAGGACGGCTCGGCCGACGAGTCGCTGCTGCTGGCCACCGAACTGTACGCGCACGTGATGGACACCGGAGCCCGGCCCCAGGCGGCAGAACCCCGCCAGTCAAAAAAGGATCAGTTGACCGAGCTGGTGGAAGACGAGTCGGCCCGAATCGTGCCCGCGGAGGACGAGGGGCCGCGCAGCGCTGAGGGCCTGTCGGCCGAAGAACAGGCCATACTGCGCAAGATTATCGCTCGGCTCAGGCAACACCAGAAGGAGCACCGCCGTCCCCAAGCGCGCCCCGCCAACGGCAAGACCTTCACCCTGTTTGGCGAGCCGGACCCAGATGGCGTCGAGGAAGAACTGCTCCAGCCCAAACAGAAGAAGGCCAGGAACCGCCAACGGCTCACCTCGGCCGGAGTGCGCTATGTGTACGATGAGTGGGATTTCCTGATTGACGACTACCGCTCGCACTGGTGCGATCTGCGCGAGGTGCCGCTGGTCGGCGATGAGGGCGCCTTTTTCAGCAGCACCATGAGCGCCTACGGCGATGTGATGAAGGACATCAAGCGCGAGTTTCAGCGCCTGCGGCCCAGGCTGTACCACAAGGTCAAGGGTCTGGAGGATGGAGAGGAGATCGATCTTGAAGCGGCGGTCGGGGCTCGGGTCGATCTGATTACCGGGGTGCCGCCCTCGACCAAGATTTACGCCGCCCGCCAGCCGACCGACCGCGATGTCTCGGCGCTGTTCTTGTTGGACCTGAGCGCCTCGACCGACGCCCGGGTGCCGGTTGCCACAGCCGAGGGGCAGGGTGAACCTGAAGACGAGCCCGAAGACGAGCCCGAAGAGATGCGGATCATTGATATCCTCAAGGAATCGGTCGTGCTGCTGTCCTCGGCTCTTGAGGAGATCGGCGATACGTATGCGATCTACGGCTTTTCGAGCAGTGGGCGCAAGAACGTTGACGTCTATCCGGTCAAGACCTTTGTCGAATCCTTGTCCACGGATGTCAAAGGCCGCATCAGCGCCCTGGCTCCCCAGCGCAGCACACGTATGGGCGCGGCCGTCCGTCACGCCACGCGCAAGCTGAAAGACCTGTCGACCCGCGGCAAGATTCTCATCCTGCTGAGCGACGGCTATCCCGAAGACGCCGACTACGGCCGTGAGCCGCACACGCCGACCTACGGCATTCGCGATACGATGATGGCCCTGCGCGAAGCGGAGCGCAGCGGCATCCTGTCGTTCTGCATCACGGTCGATAAGGGCGGCCACGATTATCTGCGTGAGATGTGCGCGCCGTCGCGCTATATGGTCATTGAAGACGTGCTGTCGCTGCCGTCGCAGCTGCCCAAAATCTACCAGCGCCACATCCGCGCCCAGGAATTGTAGCCGAAAGACGCTATCCTCTGGTTGAAAATTGACCACTGAGTGGCTAATTTTCAGCCATGATAGACCGCCACATCACCTCCCAGGTGTTGGCTGGGCTGGCCGATACGCCTATTGTCATGCTGACTGGGGCCAGACAAACGGGGAAAACGACCCTGGTCCGTGCTCTTGCCTCGTCCGCCCACCCAGCCCGCTACTTCAGCTTCGACGATGCCGGAGTCTTGGCTGCCGCGCAGGCCGACCCGGCTGGCTTTGTGGCTGGTCTTGACGGGCCGGTCGTCCTTGATGAGGTCCAGCGTGTTCCACAGCTCTTCCTGGCCCTGAAAGCCAGCGTGGATCGTGACCGGCGCCCGGGCCGTTTCCTCTTAACCGGCTCGGCCAACGTCTTGCTCCTGCCGCGCCTGGCCGAACTGTTGGTGGGACGGATGGAGGTCTTAAGCCTGTGGCCCTTAGCCCAGAGCGAAATAGCAGGCGTGGGAGCCAGCTTTGTCGATCAGGTTTTTGTCGGTCCGCCATTCTCGGTTTCGTCTGAAGCCTGGCCGCAGCTGCTCGACCGTATCCTGCGGGGTGGATATCCAGAAGTCCTGGGTCGAGCCAGTGCGGCACGCCGGCAGGCCTGGTTTCGGTCGTATATCACCACCCTGCTCCAGCGCGATGTGCGCGACTTGGTCAATGTCGAAAGACTGACCGCCTTGCCCCGTCTGCTTTCCCTGCTGGCGACGCGAGCGGCAAGCCTGTTGAATACCTCTGAGCTGTCTCGAACGAGTGGCATTCCGCTGAGCACCCTGAAGCGCTATCTGGCCCTGTTTGAAACAACTTTTCTGATTCAGCTCCTTCCCGCCTGGTCCGGCAATCTCGGCAAGCGTTTGGTCAAAGCCCCCAAGCTCTTCCTGAGCGATACGGGCGTGCTGGCCTCTCTGCTCGGGACGAATCAAGGGCTGCTTGAGAGAGACCGAACGCTGGCCGGCCCGTTGCTGGAGAACTTTGTTGTGATGGAGCTTTTCAAACACGTGAGCTGGAGCCAGGTTCGCCCCCGCCTGTTCCACTTCCGTACCCAAACGGGACAAGAGGTGGACCTTGTCCTGGAAGACGCGGCCGGGCGTGTTGTCGGCATTGAGGTGAAAGCCAGCGCAAGTGTCTCGGCGAAAGACTTCAAGGGGCTGCGGACCTTAGCCGAGGCTGTTGGAGAAGGTTTCTTGCGCGGCCTGGTGCTCTACACGGGGACGGAGAGCATTCCCTTCGGCGGAGCGTTTCACGCCCTGCCGGTGCAGGCGCTGTGGCCTTCCGCCATCTCACCCGAACCCTCGGCAACACCGTAAATCCACAATGAACCTTAAATTCACCATCGACAAGCTGGTCAACATGGCCGCTCGGGTCGGGCTGACCACTCGGATCACGGTCAGGAAAGCCCGGCATCGGGCAGCGGCGGCGTAACGGATCAGCCTCACCACCCATCTCTCCGCTGCGAGGCCGCTGCCGGGTCCTTTAGGGCAAATTACGATCCTGTGTCGCCTACTGTCTCCCAGTCAATTGTTCCGACGGATTTCTGCAAATTGGGGAGCTTTTCCTCGCAGTCAAAGATGTCGCGAGCAATCAGCCTCCATAAACGGGCGATATGCTCACGTTCACTCACTGGCACTGCGTTGTTGTATATGTACATTTTCGCTTCTCATCATCGAACGTTAGTTGACTGGAATGTGTTCCCAGGCGAGACCATCAACTTCCTCGAAGTGTCGATCAGACGAAATGAGATCGGCCCCTGTCTCCATCGCGTGTGCCGCGATCCAAATGTCGTTCGATGGAATAGGCCGTCCTTTTGCTCGGAGTGATGTTGTAATTCTTGCATAGCGGTCGGCTGTAACAAGGCTTACGGGCACGAACGTCACATAGGGGCTATCGAGAAAAGCGTAAAGCTCCCGGACGTTCTGCTCGGTGCGCGAGCCTTTCCTGAAGCCGTAGAACAGCTCGCCAATTACAACAGCCGACAGGAGGACTTCTTCCGCCATGCGGACTAACTCTGCAACACGCGGATGTCCCCGCTTCAGATGCGAGTATGCATTGGAGTCCAGAAGAAGCTTCATTTCCACATTGCCTCGTCTATCTGTTCCAGGTCGTCTAGGGCGCTTTGCATCTCGTCCGCTTGCTCAGCAGTCCAGGTTCCAATGAGATGATCCAGCGAAGTCCCCACCCGATTGGCGGTATGCGCTGACTGCCCGATCCCGGCCCCGATACGCAGAAGCTTCAACACCGCTCGATTGAGCGAAATCCCCTCCTGGGCTGCGAGGCGACGGATACGGCTCGCCAGTTCCTCGTCGAATCCCCTGATCGTCAGTTGGGTCATTTGCGGCTCCTATGATGAGTCGTTTATTGCCTTATCTTGAGTCATAATAAAGACTCATCTTGGTTTGTCAATTATTGGGTAGAAGTGGCCTAAGAGTTCGGCGTACCGCGTTCCCGCGTGAGTGGCTTCTTCGGTGACCGAGCGGCAAATTCTCCATCGACAGGCTGGTAAATATAGCGGCCCGGATCAGGCTGAAGAC
>WTHE01000189.1 GCA_011523315.1 Candidatus Binatota bacterium | reverse complement strand
TCTCCCGGATTCTTTTTCCGCCGTGCCTGTTTGTTTTCTGAATCGGGATCGGGCGAAAATTTCACAAGGACCTTTGACAGTTCCAATGCAGCCACCGTTTGTTGCTCTGCTGTCCAATGGGTTAGTAAATCTGCGTATCTGAAAGCCAAGAACTGATACTCCATGCCCGCATATTCCAGTATTTTTGGCTTGAGTTTCGCAGACTGCTCGCCGTGGAGTTGCAAGGCGATATCCAGAATATCTTCGTAGACTCGTGAGTTATCGACTTCGGGAATCTGTAACACGAGTTTGATGACTTTATCTGGCGCATCAGTGCACACTGTTGCCAGATAGCGAATCGGCCACCAGAAGGGGAAATTTACCCTGCCATCACCTATTGGTTCTGCGCTTGGAGGATGAGCGAAATAACCGCGGGTATTGAGGATAGATAACCATGAGGCGTCGGCGGCATCGGCTATGCATTTGAAAAAGAAAGCGAAGTTCGCTCCTCTCCGTTCAATCAATTCAAGCATACGTTCGACATCACGCTCAGATCGCTCGGAAAGCGCGAGGATGGATTGAATCTCCCGCTGATCTTGCGCAGTTATGGGAGCCAGAAGGTCAAATACGGCTCTTTCCAGCCCCTCCAAGCACTCTCTGAATTTCTCAACGTCAGGCAGGTTTCTATGATGCGCGAACCCCTCCAAGCTACGCCATAGATGATGCAGGTCATCTCGCTTCTTTTCTCGAATATTACGGTCCAGTTGGCGCGACATCGGATCAATTCCCGCAATCGCCGCCTGGACCTGTTCCCTCCGAGTTGGTTGTTGGTTCAGTTCAAAGTATCGGTTAATTCTCTCAAGTGTCCCGGCGAGGTGGGCGTCAATCTCTTCGCCCTCCCATGCTCCGGTATAGCGCTCTTCATCTTTCAGAAGGCGTTCATGTATGTTGCGGCGCAGTTCGGTAAAGGGCGCGTTTCCCTGCACATCACCTTCCCGAACGACTCGTGGCAGTTTTTCGACAAGCTCTCTGAGCGACTGCGCTGCCTGGGAGACACGATCAGGATTGTGGGGATTCTCCAGTGCATAGAGTGCGCCGAGATACCACTTGCTCAGCGGGTATTCCTCCGTTTCCTTGCTCTGGAGCGCTGCCAATACTGATTGCTGCTGAAGGGTGAGAGTCAGCGGCATCGGCGGCTCGTGCATGGGTATTTCGTCATCCACGTCGCGAAGACTCTTCAACTCCTCTTCCAATTCTTCCTTGCGTTGCCGGTGGCTGATGGACATGAGTGGATGGTCGCCAATTGAATCCAGTAGCCGGTCCAGCTCTACGATCTGAGCCTTGAGAAATGATTGTCGGCGATGGATGCCCATTTGTCTCAGCCTCTCACGTATGCCAATCCGTTCCGATCTTCCTTCGGGGTGTCCAGATCAATCCTTAGCATACCTTTCCAGATGCCATCACGGTTGTGGCTGAAGAGTTGAATCCAGTAGCGGACGAGTTCGACCGTGGTCTCCGATGAGTATCCGATATCAACCGGAAAGTGGTCAAGTTGAAAATTATCCTTTGCGAGATTGCGGTCCGCAAATTCGGGGAATCTTTGAAATACCTGACGTTGAAAATCCAAATCGTACCCCCAATACAGCGTCAAGACATCGAGGTCATTCGGCGCTCGATTCTCCCGAGTCTCAACATCCTCCAGAAAACTGCCGTCAAGCCACTGATACCCCTGCGTTATGCCGCACGAGCGTATTCTCTCTCGGAATGTCAGAAGATTCTCGAGCATCTCACGGCGATCCGGTGAAGTAGAGAACCGCTGGCACAGTTCCAGACTTGTGCAGGGATATGGTGAAACATCCGAAGGGTCTCTCGGGTCGCCTCTATGGGGAGGGAGGACTGAATTGTCATCGAAGTCGGGTATTGTGGTCGTCATGGGGAAACTCAGGGTGCCGGCTCAAAAGCCTCTTTGCGGCAGCCGTTCACGGCAACGCGGACGCGAGACGCAGCTCGCCGACATCCCTACCCCGAATCGGAGAGATCAAGCCTCTTCTCGAAAGGCGTCCGTCAGCCAGGCTTGCAGGCGATTCCAGCCGTCCGTGGCCTGGTCTTTGCGGTAGCTGGAGCGGTAGTCGGCGTGAAAGCCGTGCGGCGTGTCGGGATACACAACAATCTGTGACTGACTGGCCGGCACGTCCGCCGCTTGCAGGGCCGCCCGCATGCGTTCCACCCCGTCGAGCGGGATGCCGCTGTCGGCGCCGCCGTACAGACCGAGAACCGGCGCGTGCAGGCCGGCCGCAAGGTCAATCGGCTGCTGCGGGGTCAGCTCGGTGGCCTCGCCGACCACCCGCCCGTACCAGGCGATGCCGGCCTTGAGCTGCGGATTATGGGCGGCGTACAGCCACACGATGCGCCCGCCCCAGCAGAAGCCGGTCACCGCCGCCCGGTCGGCCCGGCCCTTGCCGGACTGCTCGGCCCAGCCCAGCGTAGCGTCCAAATCCTGCATGACCTGAGCGTCCGGCACCTGGCGGACGATGCCTAAAATCTGCCCGATATCGGTCAGCTGCGAGACATCCCCCTGGCGGGCGTACAGCTCGGGCGCGACGGCCAGATAGCCCAGCTTGGCCAGCCGCCGGCAGACATCCTTGATGTGTTCGTGTACGCCAAAGATTTCCTGCACGACGAGCACGACCGGGAGGCCACTTCCCGTTGCGGGAGAGGCCCAGTAGGCCGGGATGGCTCCGTCGGCGACCGGGATGTTCACCTCACCGGCCGCCAGGCCGTCCAGGTCGGTCGTGATCGTCTGGGCTGAAACGGGCCGCACGGCCAGGGCAAAACCGGCCGCCAGGCTGCTGACCAGAAAGCGCCGCCGCGTCACATGGGGGAGAGAGAAGATTTTCGTTCCGTCCTCAGTCATGGCATCCTCCGTTTGCGTTGTGCCCCGCACACATAGCCTTGCTCGGCGCGTGATGATAGAGCCGCAGCCAAGGAGGGTAGACTATGTCTCGTCCATTCTCAGGCGGTTGTGCCTGTGCGGCAATTCGCTACGAGTGTCGAGCCGAACCCGTTTTTTCCTGGCAGTGTCACTGCCGGGACTGCCAGCGGGCCAGCGGCGGCATGCTGTGCCCGGTCATGTACGTACCCAAGACGGCGCTGACGATTTCGGGTCGGGCCAAGTACTACGAGGTCAAGGCGGACAGCGGCAACGCCGTCCGCCGGGGCTTCTGCGCCGAGTGTGGCTGCCCGGTCTTTATCGACGCCGAGCTTGTGCCGGAGCTGATGGGCGTGTGGGCGGCCAGCCTGGACGACCCCAACCGCTTCGTGCCCCAGGTCGAGGTGTGGACGGCCAGCGCTCCGACCTGGACGTGCATGCAACCGGATTTACCGAAATATGAGCGGGCGCCGAACGAGGAGCAGATGCGGCATATTATGGCGCCGCAGGCCGAGGGGGAGACAGGCTCATGAGATAACCCATCCCCCGGCTTCGCCGAACTCCTCCCGGACTCCTCCAAGGACGGGATGCTTCGACTTCGCCCCTTTGACACGCTCAGGGGCTATGCTCAGCATGACCGGGCATCCTGAGCCCCTTCGAAGGAGGCCGGGGTGGGTGCCTTAAGAGTCCGCGCCCGGCTCGGGCGTGCACACGTACATGCCGGGGTCTTGCAGTTCGGCCCGCCAGCCCGGAAACACCACCAGCGTGGTGGTCTCTTCTTCGATGATGGCCGGGCCGCGCACCACGTTGTTGACCAGCAGTTGGCCGCCGTCAAACACCGGGGTGGGGCTGAAACGGCCGATGTCTTCAAACAGGGCCTGACGCTGGCCGATCAGCGCCTGGCCGGGGTCGGTCGTGCCGCGGGCCAGGGCCGGCAGCTGTGGCCGCGGCACCTGGCCGATACAGGTCGATTCCAGGTTAATCATCTCGATCAGGTTATCGCGCTCACAGTAGGTGTACAGCTCTTCGTGGCGCTGGTGAAACGCCTCGGCGATACGTTCCACGCCGGCCGGATCGAAACGCGCCTCGGGCATGGCCACCTGGCACTCGTGGATCTGGTCCACATAGCGCAAGTCCAGGCTGCGGCTGACCGCGATGCGTTCGGCCGCCACACCCGCCTCGACCAACTCGCGCCGGCCACGGGCTTCCAGCTCGGCCAGCAGCTGGTTGGCCCGCTCATAGTCCACCTGACCCAGCCGCATGACGCACGAGGACAGATAGGTGTGCTTCATGTCCGACAGGATTTCACCAAAGGCGCACAAGGCCGAAGAGACTTTAGGGATCACGATTGTGCGGATATCGAGTTCGCGAGCCAGCAGGCCGGCGTGAGCCGGACCCGCCCCGCCGCCGACGACCAGGGCGAAATCGCGTGGATCATAGCCCTTTTCAATCGACACGCGACGGATGCCGTTGACCATATTGGCGGTCACGACCCGGAAAATCCCCAGCGCGGCCTGCTCGACCGACAGCTTGAGTCCGGCGGCCAGCTCGGCCGCAATCGCCCGCCGGGCGGCGTCGCGGTTGAGCCGCAGCCGACCGCCGAGTAGGGCGGTCGGATTGAGATAGCCCAGCACGACCAGAGCGTCGGTCACCGTCGGGCTCTGGCCGCCCCGGTCGTAGGCGGCCGGACCCGGCTGCGCCCCGGCGCTCTCCGGCCCGACCTGCAACAGCCCCATCGCGTTCACCCCGGCAATACTTCCGCCCCCGGCGCCCAGCGTCTCGACCTGCAGCATGGGAATCCCGATGCGGTAGCGCAGAAAGTCAAAGTCCTTGGCCACCGCCGTCTTGCCGTCCCGGCTCAGGCTGACGTCAAAGCTGGTGCCGCCCATATCGACCGTAATGATGTCGCGGCGGTCCAGGGCCTGGCCGAAAAACAGGCCGGCGTTGGGTCCGGCGGCCGGACCCGAGTTGAGGGCGGCGACCGCGATATCCTTCAGAAAACGCCCCGAGGTCAGGCCGCCGTTGCTCTGCATGTAGCGGATCTCACGCGCGTAGCCGAGGCGGCGCAACACGCCCTCCATCTGCTCGACGTAGCGCCGCATGATCGGTCCGATATAGGCGTTCAGCACCGTTGTACTGGTCCGCGTGTACTCCCGGATCTGGGGCAGGACATCAACCGACAGGCTCAGATAGGCGTCCGGGAACTCCTCGCGGACAATCTCGGCTGCCCGCCGTTCATGCTCAGGGTGGAGAAACGACCACACAAAGGAAATGGCAATCGCCTCGACCCCGGCCGCCTTGAGTTGGCGCACCCCGTGGCGCACGTCGGCCTCGTTGAGCGGCACCCGCACCTCGCCGGTGCTCACCACCCGCTCTTCAACCGGCATACGCCGGGCGCGCGGGACCAGCATCTCGGCCTGGGGAAAATCGGCGTCATAGCGGTGACCGTCCTCTTTGTGGCCGAGTCGAATCTCGAGCGAATCCTCATGCCCGCGCGTACACAGCAGGCCGGTCCTGGCGCCCGTCTTCTCAATCACGGCGTTCACGCCGACCGTGGTGCCCAGAATGATCAGCTCGCAGTCGGCCAGAAAGTCGGCGATGCCGCACCCCAGCTCGGCGCTCATCAGGCCCAGTCCGGCCTGGACCGCAGCCGGGGGATCGTGGGGGGTTGAGGGGGTTTTATACAGGCGAATACCCTCACCCGGCGCGGTCAGAATGAAGTCGGTGAAGGTCCCGCCGGTGTCGATGCCGAGACGATAGTGAGTCACCAGATTTCTCGACTCTTTCTGGGCAATCACAGACGATTGCCCCTACAGGCGCTTGTCCGCCGCCTGGGCTGGCTGGTCTTCTTCAGCCTCAATTCGGACGCCGTACTCCTCCCAGGCGGCGTGGGCGGACACCAGCCCGTTGTCCACGTCCTCACGCACCTGCTGGGGGTCACGCTGGCGCGGGTCGCCGACCCCGCCGCCGCCGGGATTCTGGTTGGCGAACCGCTCGCCGGGCTCAATGGTGGCGATGATGTTGGTCTTGATCTCTTCCACCCCGCCGTCCTTCTTGTAGTGCAGGGCGCGGCCGACCTTGGGCTCGGGCACCGCAGACCGGGCACCCAGGGCACCCGGAGCGGCGTAGCGGCGGCCCTCGCCAAACATGACCAGGGTCATGGGATCGCGCAGGGGTTCGACCTCCCAGTGGGTGCCCGAACCGCCCCGAAATTGCCCGGCTCCGCCCGAGTCGGTCATCAGCCCGTAGCGGTGGATGATGATCGGGTACTGGTATTCCAGGATTTCGGTATCGCCGCTGGTCAGCGCCCCAAAACAGCACTGGGGGCCGACCGCCGGCCAGCCGTCCATGTGGTGGGTCGCTCCCCCGCCGCTGATCAGGGTGGCCAGCAGCATGGACACATACTCCTCGCCGGTTCGGAAATCGTGGCCGGCAATGTTGAGCCCGTTGGTATGACCCCACGAGGCCACGGCCCGTTCCGGCATGGCCTGCTCCAGGGCCAGCCGGACGGCGTCGGTGATGCTTTCCGACGGGGTGGTGGTGCAGTTCACGTGCGGAGCGGGCTCCTGGGCGTTGGTCAGGCTGCCGGGCGCGCCGACATCGACCTCAATCGGCCGGTACAGCCCGGCGTTGTAGGGCGGCGGCAGCTGGGCGAACATCATGACGCCCAGATACACCCCGGACAGCGAGTTGGCCGCGTACGAGTTGATGAAGTAGGGCAGCTGGCGCGGGCTGTCGAGACGAATGTGGAGCGTATCGCCGGCGACCCGGACGCTGGCCGTAATCGTGATATCGCCAAACCCGTGCCCGGCGTCTTCGAGCACCGCGCTGCCCCGATAGCTGCCGTCGGGAATATCGGCGATAAACCGCCGCATCTGTCGCTCGGCCAGATTAAGCAGTTCGGCCACGCAGGCCTGGACCGTGGCTTTGCCATACTTGTCCAGCAGATTCAGCAGATTGCGCTCACCAATGGTGACGGCGGCCAGCTGAGCCCGCATATCCCCGACCTGCAGACGCCGCGAGCGCATATTGGTCAGCAGCAGATTGACCACGTCGCGGCGCTCCTGGCCCCGGTCGCGGATTTTGAGGGGAGGAATCCGCAGGCCCTCGGCATAGATCTCGGTCGCGTCCGGGTTATAGCCGGCCGGGACCGGGCCGCCGATATCGGTCACATGGCCCTTGCTGACCGTCCAGAAGACCAGCTCGTCGCCGTAAAAGACCGGCTTATACATGCAGCAGTCAACGATGTGCGAGCCGTTCCAGGCCGGGTCGTTGTGGTAGAACACATCACCGGGGTTGATCTCGCCGGCAAAGTAGTCGGCCACCGTGCGCATGGCCGGCATCAGCGAACCGAGGTGGATGGGGATATCCTGGCC
>WTHE01000237.1 GCA_011523315.1 Candidatus Binatota bacterium | reverse complement strand
AGGCTCTGCTCCGGGTTGGGGGCGATGACAGCCTGGTCGATGCCCTGCTTGAAGCAGTATCGAACATTGTGGATGAAAAAGCGCTGGCCTCCGCGCGGCAGCATATTGCCGAAGCGCGCGAGTAGGACACCATTTCTCCGAATTCTGCCGTCCTCGCCGATCAGGAACGGAGAGCAACGGTAGCCTGTACGCTTTGAAGGAAGATCAGTCAATCAGAGAAAACTTCATGGGGACCATAGGCGTGGACACATGCTTAATTTGGGGCGTTGTCGGCCTCCTCCTGGCGATCTTTGGTAGCGCCTGCGATCCCTCAGCCGACGCGCCGTTCGTCCCTCGCCCCGACGCGCCGGTCAGCCCCTGGTCGGCCTATGGCGGCGATGAGGGGGGGCAGCGCCATAGCCCGCTTAGCGAGATCACCCGGGATAATGTGAGCCGTCTGGCGATTGCCTGGGAGTACCACACCGGGGACCTGTCGGACGGGACGGGAGACATCCCGTCGACCAGCGCCTTTCAGGCCACCCCCATCATGGTCGATCAGACGCTCTATTTTTGCACACCCTTCAACCGGGTGATTGCCCTCGATCCTGAAACCGGTCAGGAGCGCTGGACCTATGACCCGCGCACTGACCTGTCCGGGCAGTACGCCAACCAGCTGGTGTGTCGCGGAGTCTCAAGCTGGCTGGACGCAGACCGACCGGCCGGGTCTGTCTGCCGGCGACGTATCTTCACCGCCACTAACGACGCCCGGCTGATTGCCCTCGATGCGGCGACGGGCACGCCGTGCGCGGACTTTGGCGACCAGGGCGTCGTCGATCTGAATCCCGGCGTTGGGGATATCCAGTGGCGGGGCGAGTATCAGGTGACCTCGCCACCGGCGGTCGCGCACGATCTGGTGATCGTGGGATCGGCGGTGGCCGATAACGTGCGCGTCAATCCACCCAGCGGGGTGGTGCGGGCCTGGGATGCGCGAACCGGAGCGTTGCGCTGGAGCTGGGACCTTGCCCCGCCCGACTTTGTGCCCAGCCCGGACAACACCGGTTCGGCGGGCTATGCCCTGGGCACGCCAAACGTGTGGGCGCCCATGTCGGTCGATACCCGGCGCGACCTCGTCTTTGTGCCGACCGGGAATCCGTCGCCAGACTACTTCCGGGGCGACTCGAACCTGGACTACTACGGCAGTGCGGTCGTGGCGCTCCGGGCTTCGACCGGACAGGTCGTCTGGCACTACCAGACCGTGCATCGGGATCTGTGGGATTTTGACGTGCCGGCTCAGCCCGCTCTGGTCAATCTGAGGCGTGACGGCCACGCTGTTCCCGCGCTGGTCCAGGCCACAAAAATGGGCTTTGTGTTTGTTCTCCAGCGTGAGACCGGTCAGCCCCTGTTCGAGATCGAGGAGAGACCCGTCCCCCAAGGCCGGGTGCCGGGCGAGCGCCTCTCGCCCACCCAGCCCTTTCCGCTCAAGCCGCCGCCGCTGGTGGGCTTGGACCTGCGGCCCGAGCAGGCCTGGGGCTTGACCCGCTTGGACCGGGTCGTGTGTCGGGACAAGCTGAAGGCCCTGCGCTGGGAGGGCATGTACACCCCGCCCAGCCGGGAGGGCACGCTGATGTATCCGGGCAACGCTGGGGGGTCAAACTGGGGCAGCGTTGCCTTCGACCCGGAGCGGCAGCTGCTGGTTGCCAATACCCAGGACATGCCCTTTATGGTGCGGCTGTTTGCGGCCGAGGACTATGAACGCGAACGCGCCGCCCACCCCGGCGTTGAGATCGCGCCGCAGCGCGGCATGCCGTATGGGCTGCACCGCGAAGTGCCCCTGTCCCCGCTGGGTCTGCCCTGCAATCCCCCGCCGTGGGGCAGCCTTGCCGCAGTCGATCTGGCCAGCGGTGAGCTGCGCTGGCAGGAGCCGCTGGGTATTGCTCAGCTCGGCCCTCTCACGCTGGAGGGGCTGCCCAACGCCGGTGGTCCGCTCGTTACCGGCAGCGGTCTGATTTTTATTGGCGCGACGTTTGACAACTCTCTGCGAGCCTTTGATCTGGAGACGGGCGAAGAAGTCTGGCGGGCCGATCTGCCGGCCGGTGGGCAGGCCACGCCTATGACGTATCGGGCTCGCACCGGCGGCAAACAATATATTGTCATTGCTGCGGGCGGCTACGGGCGGGTCGACCTGCCCGGCAACCTGGGCGATGCGCTGGTCGCTTTTGCGCTTGAATGAGGCGCGTTGGCCGCGCGTCGCCTGGACAAGCCGTGACCCGGCGGCTACAAGAATCCCCGAAAGGAGTATGCTCATGAGTGTCATGGTTCTGGTTCAAGGCAATCCCGACCCGACAAAGGCTGAGACGCTGAAACAATACCAACAGACGGCCCGGACGGTTATCGCCAAGCATGGCGGCGAAGTCCTGGCCCGAGGCGGCGGCCTCGGCAAGCTGCACGGTGCAAAAGAGTATCAGGTCGGTATCGTGGTCCGTTTCCCGGATAAAGCGGCGGTCGACGCCTGGTATGCCGACCCCGACTATCAGGCTGTGTTGCCGCTGCGCCACGAGGCGTATGCGGATTTAGAGATCACGCTGTATCAGGAATGAGCGATACACGGGGGGCGTAGCGATGAAGTTCGGCATTATGGTCATGCCCCAGCACCCACGGACCGACTCGCCCACTAAACGGTTCCGCGAAACGCTCCAACTCACCCGTCTGGCGCGGGATGCCGGCTTTGATTCGATTGCCTGCGGCCAGCACTTTCTGTCACCGCCGTACCAGAACCTGCAGAGCATCCCGCTGTTGGCGCGGCTGGCGGCCGAGAGCGGTTCCATGGACCTCATCCTGTCGATTGTGCTGCTGCCGCTGTACAGCCCGGTCGGGCTGGCCGAAGACGTGGCCTCGCTGGACGTTATCAGCGACGGACGGGTGGTGTTCGGGCTGGGGCTGGGCTACCGGGATATTGAGTATGAGGCGTTCAATACCACCCGACAGGATCGTACCGGCCGCTTCCTCGAAGCCTTGGAGCTGATCCGTCGGCTGTGGACCGAAGACGAGGTGAGCTTTGCCGGCCAGCACTTCTCGCTGAGCGGCGGCACCTGCACCATCCGCCCGGTCCAAAAACCCCATCCCCCGATCTGGATCGCGGCCAATCACGATAGCGCGGTTGCCCGGGCGGGCCGTCTGGGCTGCGCCTGGCTGCTCAACCCGCACGCCACCCTGTCTACGCTCGAACGCCAGATGGGGGTCTACACAGCGGCGCTCAGAGAGGCCGCCGTCAACCCTCCGTCAGATTTTCCCATCATCAAAGAGATGCACCTGGCCACCACCCGGGACGAAGCCGTGCGGGTGGCTCAGCCGTATCTCGAACCCAAATATCAGGCCTACGCCGACTGGGGGCAGGACAAGGCCATGCCGGGCCAGGAGTCATTTCGGGTGCCGTTTGAAGCCTTGGCCCACGACCGTTTCATCCTGGGCAGCGTAGACGACGTGATTCAGCAGATTGAAGCCCATCGGGAGCGGCTGGGCGTCAACCATTTCATTTTCCGCATCTGGTGGCCGGGCATGGAAGCCTACCACGCCTACCGGGTGCTTGAGCTGATGGGTACGCACGTGATCCCGCATTTTCGGAACGGTATGGAGTCCGGTAGGTCGGCTTAGCGAAGCGTAAGCCGACACTCCTGTTAGGCCCGCTGGGCAATAAAAAACAGGCGGCGAAACGGAAACGGCGTGCCGTGCGGACCCGGCGGGTAGGTGGTGGCGAGACGCTCGCCGTAGGCGGCCAGGAAGGCCCCGTGCTGCTGCTCGGGCAGCCGGCTGAGAACGGGTCGCAGCGCCGTGCCCTTCATCCATTCGAGAACCGCGTCCCGGCCGTCGAGCAGGTGGTGGTAAATCGTTTCCCACACCTCGACCCCGAAGCCGGCCCGCCGCACGGTCTGGGCGTACCAGTCCGGCGTCTCCACAAAGGGGCGCTCCTCCCAGAAAAGGGAATCGTGATGTCCTTCGGATATCGTGTTGTTATCACGATTCCCTTTCGAGTTGAGCAAGCCAGCCCACGGGTCTTGACGGGCCAGCTCGTACAGCAGACGGTGGGCGGGCTGATCGAAGTTACGCGGCATCTGCACGGCCAATACGCCGCGCGGGGCAAGCAGGCTGAGCAGGTGGGGCAGGACGCGTGCGTGGTCGGGTACCCACTGCAGAGCAGCGTTCGAGACAATGCAGTCAAGCCGGTGCTCGGGCTGCCAGGCGGCCAGGTCGGCCTGGATGAAATGCAGCCGGGGGTGGGCCGCGAGCTGGCCGGCCTTTTCCAGCATGTGGGGGGAATTATCGACGCCATAGACCGTGGCCTCGGGCCAGCGCATACACAGGGTCTGGGTCAGCGTGCCGGGGCCGCAGCCCAGGTCGGCGGCGGTGTGGACCTGGCGGTCGTCAGGGATGCGGCCGACGAGGTCGAAGAAGGGCCGCGCGCGTTCACGGCCGAAGCGTTGGTACTGGTGGGGATCCCAGCGGTTCATGCCTGCCGCTCTACACGGTCGGTCTGGCCAGCACGCTGTTCTCCACCCTGCGCTTGACCCACCGCCCGTCCCGCTCGCTACCCACCAGCTTGCCGTCCTCGACAATGACCTTGCCGCGCAGCATGGTCAGCACCGGATAGCCCTGGCACCGATAGCCGTCCCAGATGCTGTAGTCTGAGGCGGCGTGCAGATCGCTCAGGCTGAGCGTCTTGTGCAGGTCCGGGTCGAAGAGCACGATATCGGCGTCGCTGCCCGGCTGGATCACGCCCTTCTGCGGATACAGACCGAGCAGTTTGGCGGCGTTGGTCGAGGTGATCTCGGCAAAGCGCTGGAGCGGCATGTTGCGCTCGGCCACGAACTTGGTAAAGGCGACCGGCAGGCGGGTCTCAATGCCGTTGTGCCCGCCACACACCGTTTCAATCGTATCGCCAAACAGCTTGGGTCCCTTGAAGGTCGTATATTCATCGGTGGCGGTAGTGGCCAGGCGACCGTCCATGAGGCCGGCCAGCAGGGCGTCCCGGTCGTCGGCGTACTTGATGGCCGGGTAGGTGTGAATCGCCGTGCCGCCCGGCTTTTTGTAGTCTTCGCAGGTGAACTCCAGATAGTGGTGGAGCGCTTCGCCGTACACCGGCTGTCCCTGAGCCCGCGCCTCGGCAATAGCGGCCACGCCTTCCTTGGCGGTGGTGTGGACAAAGTACAGCCCTACCCCGGCGTATTTGGCCAGCCGGATGACGGTCCGAAAGGCAATGTCTTCGGACATGTTGTTGTGCACCAGGTGGATGTTGTGCGCCTGGGCGCGGCCTTCGCGCTTGAGCGTGTCGGTCATGTACGACACGATTTCGTCATCCTCGGCGTGGACCGCCATCATCCCGCCGTGCTTGGCCACCTCGCTGAAGATGCCGAACAGATGGCCGTACGGAACCCGAATCTCCATGGTGGTGAAAATCTTGAAGCTGCCGACCCCCTCTTCGAGCGCCTCACGGATCTGGCCGATCGCGTGGCCGGCGGCCCGGCCGGCAATGATGTAGTGAAAGGCAAAGTCGGTGTAGCAGTGGTCGCGGAACACCGCCCGCCGCCGGTCGAGCGTCTCCAGGACCGGCCGGCGACGCTGGCCGCTGAGAGCCGGGCGCGACAGATCGCCGGTGAAGTCGATAATCGTCGTCACCCCGCCAAACGCGGCCGCCCGGCTGGCGGCCTCCGGCGGCTGGGTCATGACATCGGCGTGCCCGGTCCAGTCCGGCGGCACCGGAATGCCGATGTGGGCGTGGGGTTCGATACCGCCCGGAATGACGATTTTTCCGCTGGCGTCAATGACCCGCGTGACCTCGCCGCTGAGCGTCCCCGGCTGACCCACGGCGACGATGTGTTCGCCCTGAATCCCGACATCCATCAGACCGACCGCCTGCGGCGTCACAACTTGTCCATTACGAATAAGCACGTCCAACATGGCGTCCCTCCCCGAGGAGAAATCATTGCCCCAACGGCCGCCGGATGCAATGGCTCGGCGCCTCTTGATCTCCCCGCCCAACGTGCTAGGGGGAGAGCAGTCAGGTAGATGGCAACAACAGTCCATACCCATAAAGGAGGGAGAGTTATGGCAGATACGCGTGTGATTTCGGCAGATTCGCACTTTGTGGAGCCCCCGGACATGTGGGCCGAGCGGGTGGATAAGCAGTTCCGCGACCGCGCCCCACACACCGTCAAGGGCTATGGCGGTAGAGAGGGCGAGTTCTTTGTGTGTGAGAATATCGCGCCCATTCCGGTGGCCGGGTTTTTCGGCGCCGGCGTGCCGTCGGCAGAGTTGGCCGCCCATAACCGCAAGGGCTTTGAATCCGCGCCGGCCAGTGTCTGGGACCCGGCGGCCCGGATCGTCGACCAGGACCGGGACGGTTTGCAGGCCGAGGTGATCTACACCTCGATGGGCATGCCGCTGTACGGGCTGGACGATGTCAGCCTGCGGGTGGCCTGTTTTCAGGCTTATAACGACTGGGCGGTGGAGTATTGCAGCCACGATCCGAAACGCCTGCTGCCGCTCGGGCTCGTCACCCTGGAAGACATTGACGCCGGGGTCAAAGAGCTGGAGCGGGTCGCCAAGAAGGGCATGCGGGGGGCCATGATCTGGGCCGAGCCGCCTGCTGACCGGCCCTACAGCCACACCGACTACGATCCGTTCTGGGCTGCCGCCTCGGATCTCAACATACCCCTGTCGCTGCACATCCTGACCGGCCGCAAGGGCATGGGAGTCGATTTCTTCAAGGACAACCTGGCCCTCCAGGTCTCGACCCTGCACCACGAGGTGGAGCGTTCCATCGCCGTGTTTGTGCTGGGCGGGGTGTTGGAGCGCTTTCCCAAGCTGACCATCGTGTCGGCCGAGAACGACGTGGCCTGGATGCCGTACTTCATGTGGCGGATGGATTTTGCCCACGGCCGGGTCGGTCAGGCTTCGGGCGCACCGGTCAAGCTGACGATGAAGCCGAGCGAGTACATCAAGCGTCAGGTCTACGCCAGCTTCATTGAGGAGCCGATTCTGCTGGACGGCTTCCACCGCTATGCGGCCGACAACGCCATGTGGTCGTCGGACTATCCCCACACGGCCGCCATCTGGCCGCGTTCGCAGGAGTTCATCAAAGAGACCTTCAGCGGTCTGTCGGACGCCGACCGGCAAAAGGTCGTACACGATACCGCCGCCCGGATATACAACATTGAATAACGCGGCGCTTCGATAACCCTCGGTAGGGACAGCCCATTGCGGCTGTCCCTACGTGTCCCCCGGTGGCTGCCCACGTCTCGGGCAACCACCGGCCCCTACC
>WTHE01000063.1 GCA_011523315.1 Candidatus Binatota bacterium | reverse complement strand
TTCCGTCACGCTTAGCCCACTGCCTCAACTGCATCGAAATTTCCGCGTTTTGCTCGCTGGTCTCCCATCCTGCTGGCGGCATAATCAACAGCTCTCCCCGGGCCGTCCGCTCGATCCGCAGTTCGGCGTTGAGTTGGCAGAATTCGTAGAACTGCTCATCTGTCAAATTCAGAACCGGCTGGATCTGGACAATCAGCGGTGAATTGTCCGGCGAAAGCCGAGTATCGGCGTACCGAGCGGTGGTCATAACGGCCCCTGTTGTGTGTCTGTCTTGCATACCACACCAGTGACCAAGCGCACAATCTGATACACTGCCCTGCCACGCAGTGGCTGTGCCTTCTCTTGACAAAGCCCAGCCACCCGACTAGTCAGGGGGCAGTTTTTTCCTGAGAGGGGCATATGCCAACAAAATACGTCGAGGTGGACGGCTACGCGGTCCATTATTTTCATACCGGCCAGACAACCCTGCCCCCGGTCGTTCCGGATGTCAGCCAGGGCAAACTGATCGTGTACATTCACGGGGCGGGCAGCAACGGACATTTTGCCCATAAGCTGCTCGATATCCTGTCGGCCCAGCACAGCCCGCTGTCCTTTGATTTTCCGGCTCACGGCCGTTCAAGCGGCATCGACAGCCTGGGCAGCATCACGGCCTATAGCGATTTCACCTACAGTCTATGGAAGACGCTCGGCGTGCGACCGGCCGTGTTGATGGGCCACTCCATGGGCGGGGCGATTGCCCTGGACTTGGCGCTGCGTTACCCCGAGATGGTCGATGGGCTGATCCTGACCTGTACGGCCGCCACCTTCAACATTCCGGACGAGCGGGTTGAGACCTGGGCGCAGGTCATGAAGGGCCGTCAGCCCCAGCCGTTTACCAAAGATTCCTGCTCGCCCAAGACGCCCCAGGACATTGTCCAGCAGGGCTGGATGGAGCAGATCAAGACCGACCCGCGCGTCCGTCACTTCGATCTGGTGGCCTGCCAACAGGTCGACCTGCGGCCCAGGCTGGGCGAGATCAAGACCCCGACCCTGGTTCTGGCCGGCCAGGACGATAGCGCCACGCCGGTCGCCCAGAGCGAAGAGCTGCGCGACCAGATTCCCGGCGCCCAGCTCAGCGTGATCGAAGCCGCCGGCCACTGGCTGCCCATCGAACAGCCCCAGGCAGCCTGCGACGCCATCCAGGCGTTTTTCGGCTGATCGGGAAAAGAGGACGAAGCATGAGCATTACAGGAAAAACCGCGGTCGCCGGCGTGTACGAGCATCCGCTCCGCTGGGCGCCGCATAAAACCCAGTACCAGATCATGGCCGAGAGCGCCCGCGGCGCGCTGGACGACGCCGGCCTGACGCTCAAAGATGTCGATGGCCTGTTTACCTCCGGGGTAAGCGGGATGGGCATCGTGTCGCTGGCCGAACACCTGAATCTGAACCCCGATTATCTGGACTCCAACTCCATCGGCGGTTCGTCTTTTGTGTCGCACACCGCCCACGCGGCCGCAGCTATTGCGGCCGGCTACTGCACCGTCGGCCTCATCCTGTACGGCAGCAAATGGTCGTCCGACCGGTTTGCCATCGGCACGGCTGGAGGCGGAGCCGGCGATCCGCCCGACCAGCACGAAAACAGCTTTGGGCCGACCACGGTCGGGGCCTACGCCCTGGTTGCGCAGCGGCATATGCACGAATTCGGGACGACCAGCGAGCAGCTGGCCGAAATCGCGGTGGTCACCAGAAAGCACGCCTCGCTCAACCCCAGGGCCAAGTTCCGCGATCCGATCAGCGTCGAAGACGTGCTGAAATCGCGCGTGGTATCGTCTCCGCTCCACCTGCTGGACTGCTGCATGATCTCGGACGGCGGGGGCGCGATTGTGGTCACCTCGGCCGAACGCGCCCGCGATCTCAGAAAGAAACCCGTCTACATCCAGGGGGCGGCCGAAGCCTGCTATCACACCAGCGCCGGCCTGCGGGATCTGACCGATGCGGCGGCCAAACAGTCCGGCCCCAAGGCTCTGCGGCGGGCGGGCGTGACGCATCAAGACATCGACATGGCGATGATCTATGACTCGTTCACCATCACCGTGTGCGTCACCCTGGAAAGCCTAGGATTCTGTGGCAAGGGCGAGGGTGGCGCGTTCGTCCAGAATGGTCGGATCGGGCTGGGCGGCGAGCTGCCGATCAACACCGACGGCGGTGGCCTGTCGTCCAACCATCCCGGCATGCGCGGCATTTTCCTGGTCATCGAAGCCACCAAGCAGCTGCGCGGCGAGTGTGAAGACCGCCAAGTCCCAAACTGTCAGCTGGCGTTCTGCCACGGCACCGGCGGAACCCTGGGGCTGCGCCACAGCGGCGCCAGCCTGGTGTTGGGTGTGTAAGGGAGCAGAGCTATGGCTGAAGAAAAAAAATACCGGAAACCGCTGCCGCGCATCGACGAGGAAAACCGCCCCTTCTGGGAAGCCTGCGCCCGGCATGAACTCTACGTGCAGAGATGCCGCAGCTCCGGCACAGTCTTTTATTACCCGCGGGCGTTTTCCCCGGAAGACCTGTCCACCGACCTGGAGTGGATCAAATGCAGCGGCCGGGGCACCGTCTACACCTATACCGTGACCTACCAGAATCAGAGCGCCGGCTTCCGCAACAACCTGCCCTACATCATGGCCTACGTGGAGCTTGAAGAGGGCGTGCGCATGCTGACCAATATTGTTGACTGTGCACCGGAAGAGGTCAGCATCGGCATGCCGGTCGAGGTCACCTTTGAGGACGCCACGCCGGAGATTTCCATTCCGCTGTTCCGTCCGGTCCGCTAAGCACACAGCCCGCCGTGCGCGCCGACGCACGGCGCCCGCGTCCATCAAAGGGAATCGTGCTCACAACACGATATCCACACGACATCACGATTCCCTTTGTTGCCAGACCGGGGGAGTTCTGGCACTATGAGCGCCGATATCGACCGAAAGCCGAGCCGTTCGGCAGGCTATTTAGGGCAGATACACTATGGCACGTATTCTCGATCTCCATTCGCACTCCGAAGCCTCCGACGACAGCCGCGCCCCGGTCGAGGCCTACCTGAAATGGCTGGCCCGCAAACGTGAAGAGCGCCCCATCGACGGCCTGGTCTTGACCGAACACCGCAAATTCGATTCCGCCAGTGACTACCGCGCCCTTGAAGATAAATACGGCCTGCTCATCCTCAAAGCCTCCGAGGTCGAGACCGAGTACGGCCATATTCTGGTCTACGGGGTGAACGACGACATCCTCAAGCACTTCGACTTTTCCAACGTCCGGCTGCCGGCCCAGCACGTCATCACCGAGGTGGCCCGGATGGGCGGCATTGCCATGCCGTGTCATCCCGGCCGGCCGACCATCGGTCTGATTGAACATTACGAAAAGCTGCCCCCGCTCGAAGGGGTGTGCGGGGTCGAAGCCCTCAATGGCGGTAGCAAAAAAGGCGAGAACGAGCGGGTGGCCGAACTGATTGACCAGTACGGCTACCACGCCTTTGGCGGCAGCGACTCGCATCTGGTGAGTTTTATCGGCATCTGCGCCACCGAATTTGACCGCGACATCACCTCGACCGGAGATCTGGTCGACGCGCTGCGGGGCGGTGGCTACCGACCGCTGGACTTTCGGGTACGCAGAGCCCAGGCTTCAAACGCAGCCTAAAGGATACAACCATGGCGCTCGACTTTGACCGTTCCATCCTGGGGGCCGTCTTTGATGAGACCTCCTTCGCCCCCATCACCACACAGGAAATCCTGGACTTTGCCGCCGCCTTGGGCGAGACCAACCCGCTGTATACCGACGAAGCCGCAGCGGCCGAGGGTCCGTACGGCGGTCTGGTTGCACCGCCGACCTTTCTGACCAAGCTGCGGCCGAACAAAATGACGCCCGAGAATATGCCCAGGTTCGGCAAAGTCGGCTTTGACGGCGGCAGAGACCTCGATGTGTTTGAGCCGGTCCGACCCGGCGACAGCCTGACGATGGTCAGCAAGATCCACGACATCTATGAAAAAACCGGGCGCAGCGGCAGCATGTATTTCATCGTCCTGCGCAATGAGGTCAGTAATCAGAACGGTGAAAAAGTGGCCGTCATTGACCATAGGATCATGCAGCGATGAGCAGCCTCTACTTTGAAGACGTCGAAGAGGGCGACGAGTTCCCGACCCTGGACATATTTCTGACCAAAGACCAGGTCCGTCGCTATGCGCGGACCGCCAATATGGATTTCCCCCGCTTCACCGACGACGAGGGCGCCCGCAAGGAGGGGCTGCCCGGCATGATCGCCCCCGGCGTGATGAGCATGGGCCTGCTGGCGCGGATGATCAGCGACTGGAACCCCGCCGCCCGCATTACCCGCATCGGCACGACCTTCCGCAGCCCGGTCCTGCCCGATAAGAATATCCACCTGTGTGGAGCGGTCACCCAAAAAGACGAACAGACCCATACGGCCGAGTGTGATATCTGGATGGAAAACGACGACGGTGAACGCTGGGTGATCGGGACGGCGACCGTTGCTTTGCCGACCAAATCGGCCTGATGCTCCTCCCCTACTTGTCTACGGTCGAGCGTGCTCTATCCTGGGAGAGAGGAAAGAGAGAGGGAAGCCCTCACATGATCAGTCGAATCGTTCTTCGGTCCCTCGTAGTGCTGAGCCTGTGCCTGGCCGTGGGCTGGCCGACGCCAGCGCGGGCGCAGCTCGGCGCCGGTCTTGAGGACTCCCTGGACATCCCGACCGAGGTGTACAAAGATTCTCGGCTCGAAACGTTCAACGAAGCCATGTTTGACGTCAACCTGTGGCTGGATGAGAAGCTTATGCGTCCGGTGGCCAGGGGCTACGTCAAAGTCGTTCCCGAGGAAGCCCGGCTGGGAGCCCAGCGCTTCTTTCTCAACCTGGGTGTTCTGCCCCGTGTCGCTAACAGCCTGTTTCAGTTCAAGTTTCGCGGCGCGGCGCGGGAGGTCAGCCGCTTCATGCTCAATTCGACGCTGGGTGGGCTCGGCTTTTTTGATGTGGCCAAGAACCAGTTTGGGATTCGGGAGAGCAACGAAGACTTCGGGCAGACACTGGGCTATTACGGCGTAGAAGGTGGGGCGTATCTCGTCCTGCCGTTTTTGGGCCCGTCAACCGTCCGCGACACCGTCGGCTTTGTGATCGACGGGGCGATGGACCCCAAACAGTATATCCTGTCCGGCACGCACAATTTTGCGATCAGCAGCGGCACGACCGTCAGCAACGCCGTCAACGAGCGCTCCCTGAACCTGGAGCTGTTTGAGCAGGTTGATCGCTTCTCGCTGGACCTCTACAGCGCCGCCCAGGACTTCTACCTGCAGCGTCGAGAACAGCAGATTGAGGAATAACGCGGCATGCCATATCGCCGAGAGACTGTCACGGAGTTGCGCCGCCGTCCGACCCGGGTCTGGGCGAGCCTCAGCCTGGGTCTGGTGCTGGCCTGGGCCGGACTGGCGCGGGCCGAGACCCCGACCCAAATGACGCAACAGCTGATTGAGTCCATCATCGCCTGTAGCGAGACGAACGGCACCCAGCCGAGCGGCTGCGATGTTGAAAAAATCGAGGCGCATCTGGCCCTGGCTCAGCTCGCGCGCTGGCTGATGGGTCCCTACTGGCAGGATTTGGGCCAGGAAAAACAGCGCGATTTCGCCGCCCTCCTGGCCCGCCTGCTGCGCGATATCGCCTATCCGCGAGCCGCCGAGTTCTTATCCAGCAACCAGATCGTGTACGGTCAGAACCATGTTGAGGGTCAGGAAGCCGTTGTTGAAACCTCGCTCGTCAACGCCGAAGAAGGACAGGTCGTGATCAAGTACCGCCTCCACCTCATCGACGACAGGTGGAAGGTCTGGGACGTGCATCTCGACGGGGTGAGTATGGCCGGCAACCTGCGCAAACAGGTCCAGTCCATCATGGCCCGCAGATCCTACGAGGAACTGGTCGAGCGCATGCAGAGCAAATTCAAATGGGACGGTCCTGAGTAGGCGCCAGGTGGAGAACGCTCGCGTGCCTGTGTCCGCCCCTCCCCCCCCCTCCCCTCCGTCACACATGACCTGGGAGCAGCGCGCCCTGCGCGCCCTGGCCCGGCTGACAACAACCTATCCGGTCACGATTCTGGCCGCGTGTCTGGTCCTGGTCGGGGTGGCGCTGAGCTATACCGCGACCCATCTGGAGTTTGTCACCGGTCGCAACGACCTCATCGACAGCGACAAACCGTATATCAAGCTGGAGGAGCAATACACCCAGGAATTTGGCAGCGTTGACCAGTTCTTCGTTGTTGTCGAACCGCAGGATATCGCCCAGGGCAAAGCCTTTGTGACCCGGCTGGGCGAGCTGCTGGTCCGCGAGACGGCCTATATCGAAGAGGTCTTCTACCAGATTGACACCACCTCGCTCGACGGCAAAAAACTCCTCTACCTGTCCAGCCAGGATTTGCAGAGCGTCTTCGACGATTTATCCGGCTCGCGTGAGCTGGTCCACGAAATCACCATCACCCCGGGCCTGAATACCCTGTTTGAGGCCATCAACCATCAGATTGCCGAAGCAACCGTCTCACACCTGATCGGTGGGCTATTCGACTTCGCTCCCTCCGAAGAGGAACCGCTCAGAGATGACCCTGGCCAGGCGTCCTCCCCTCAGCCCGGTCTTTTCGACTATGACCTTCAAGACCCACTCCCACCGAGCAGTGAGGAAGTGCAGGACGCTGCGGACGAGACACCGACACCGCAGATCGGTTTTCTCAACTCCCTGCTGTACGAGATGGACCAGACCCTCAGCAACCCGGCCCACCGCTACCGTTCACCGTGGGAAGAGTTTTTTGGCGACACCCAGGAGCTGTCGGACGAGGGCTTCCTGGTGTCCGGCAACCGCCGCTTTCTCTTCATGCTGGTCCAACCCGCCGAGCCCGAGGAGGCCGGCCTGACCGAGCTGCAAGACGCCATTGTGACGATCCGGCGCATTATTCACGAGTTGCGCGCGGAATTTCCCGGGCTGGACGCCGGGCTGACCGGCATCGAGGTGCTGGACACCGATGAGATGACCAGCGCCCAGAGCGATGCGCCGGCCGCCACCCTGGCCACCACCCTGGGCATCGGCCTGCTGTACCTGATTTTTTTTCAGCGTATCCGCCACCCGGTGCTCATCCTGTCCTCGCTGCTGGTCGGGCTGTGCTGGACCATGGGCTTTGTCACCCTGGCGGTCGGCCACCTGACGATTATCAGCGTGTTTGTGGCGCCCCTGCTGCTGGGCCTGGCCGACGATTTCGGGGTCCACTTCATGACCCGCTACGAGGAAGAGCGT